>CAZILI010000265.1:0-5992 GCA_964539965.1 uncultured Burkholderiales bacterium
TCGCGAACCTGCAGAAAATGCACGATGCGCGCGTGCCGATGGGCGGCATCAGCGTGCTGCACTCGGGCAACATCGACCGCGCCGAGAAGATCTATCGCTTCTTCAATGCGCTCAATATGGACTTTCGCTTCCTGCCGATGTTCGCCACCGAAGCACCGCCGCCGCGCTCACAGCATCTCATGGTGAGCCACGCCGAGATCGTCGCCGCCTTCAAGCGCGTAGCACGCTTGCAGTTCGCGGAGCCGTCGCGCATCGACGTCTATCCCTTAAGAGACTACTTCGACGCGGCGCTGCGCTATGCGGCCGGACAGGACGCCGGCGAATTCAGCCCTGCGGAACACGAATGGGCGCTCATCATCAACACCAACGGCGACACCTACAGCAATAGCGATTCGTATCTGCCGAGCGGCTACATGGGCAACTTGTTCCGTCAGTCGCTGGATGACGTGTTCGCGAGCGAGCATTACGCGCGGGTCACCGCGTTGCGCATGCGGCGTGCGCGAGTGTGCCAGACCTGCCCGTTCTATCGCCGCTGCGATCAGGTGACGTTGGTGGAAGCGATCGAAAGCGAGCGCGGCTACGACCCCGCGGGAAGGCTCATTTGCTCGATCGCAAGGCCGATGATCGAATTCATGCTGCAGGAGTTGGAACGATCGAGCACGGCGCAGCGCTTCCTGAGCGCGTACACGATGCAACCCCCCGAGCTTGCGGCCGTGATTCACTGACTTCCGATCGACCGCACAGGGCGGGCAAGGCCGGAATCGCAGGATCGAGCGCACGATCGCCGGCACTATGCCCGTGTGCGACTACATATCCATCGCTTCGGCGATTTCGATCGTTCCACCGGCCTTCAGGATCGGACAGCCTTTCGCTTTCTTGTGCGCGTCCTCGAGGCTGGAGGCCTCGATGAGGCTGTAACCGCTGGCGGGGTTGGCCCCGCCACTGGGGACCAGCGAGCCGTCCTGCTTGACCGTACTGGACTTTCCGACCGGATTTCCGCCGTCGATGACGGCGGCGCCCATAGAGCCGAACCAAGCGCCCCAGGCGTCCATGACTTGCTTCACTTCGGCCGGATTGGTGGGGTGGCCTCCGCCGTGGTAGACGAATAGGTACTTTGCCATGCTGACTTCTCCTTGAGTGACGGGTACCAGTTAGTACCTGGAAGTGGAGAATATCCACATGCGCACCGACACACAATGGCGATTTCGCTGATAAAATTGCAACTCATTTGTAGAAACTGCACAATAGTATGGCCGACGAAATCGACCAAGCTGGACTCGCCAAGGCGCTGGCTGGACTGACCGAGCTTGGCGTCGTGCCGCGCATCGCGCGCTTGCTTGAGCGCAGGCGCGAGGAGGTCGAGAGTTCGCTGCGCGAGGCCGTCGTCGCCGAAATTCCTGCTTTCTCCGCCTCGGGCAACCCGCAGGTCTTGCCCGACCTGGAGCGACACGCGGGCGAACAGATCGGCGAACTACTGCGGCTGCTGGGCGGTGGCGCGGTGGGGGATTTCGAGTTCGTGCGCGCGCAGGCCCAGCGTCGAGCCGAGCAACATTTTCCGCTCGAAGCGACGTTGCACGCCTATCGTTGCGGCCACAAAGTCCTGTCTTATTGGATACGTGATGGCGCGGCCGCCGCGCACCCTCGCAACTCTGAGCGGGTCGTATCGGCGGTTGCCGACTTTGCGATCGAGTATACGAACACCATCAGCACCATCTTGGCGGCCGAGTATGTTGCTCGGGTGCGCATCCTGGCCGAAGCCGAAGGCGATCGGCGTACCGAGTTGCTGAGCCTGCTGGTCAGTGGCTATGACGAATCCGACGAGCGAGTCGCTCGTCTGCTAAAGCGCGCCGGCTATCTCGAACAACGGCAAAGCTTTTGCGTGGTGCTCGCGCAATCTACCGATCCACTGGAGATGGAAAACCCGGCGCGCGCGCAACGCATCGTCGAGGCACTCACCCAGGCAGCGGCCGCGAAACCGATTCGCGTGTTGATCGGCATTCGCAACAATGTCGTAACGGCCGTGTTCTCGGATGTGCGCCGCGCCTCGGGCTGGACCACGCCGCGGGCAGGCCTCGCCGATCGCGTTCGGCCGCTGCTACTCGTTCTAGGTCCTGCGGTGCTAATCGGGATAAGCAGCGATCAACCATCGACGTCTTTTATTCCTCGCGGATTGCACCAAGCGGCAGTGGCGCTGGACTTTGCCAGCGTGGCGGACCGAGTCGTGCAGTTTTCCGAACTTTCTATTCGACGGCTGCTGGTGCACCACGGGGCCGGCTACGTGCAGTCTGCGCTGCCCGTTTGGTTCGCTCGCTTCAGAGAGGCGGACGCGAAGGCGCAAGGCGCCCTGGTCAAGACCTTGCGCGCGTTGGCCGATGCCGACATGAACGTACTACGCGCGGCGCGCGCACTCATCGTGCATCCCAACACGATATATGCGCGCATGCAGCGAGTCAACGAGCTAACCGGACTCGACGGCCTGCGCTTCCACGATTTGACGGAAATGCTGCTCGCCGCCGATTGCGGGCGCATTTGATCCCGCCGCCGCAGCCCGGGCGGTTGGCCTTACAATGCGAAGCCAAAGGGAAGCCGCATGCGGATCGGCGGCCGGAAGAGTGCCGCGCTGCGCATCGTGCGCCCGCGAGACTCCAATCGAAAGACGACACGATCATGAAAGCCGTGCTGTGCAAACAATGGGGCCCGCCCGACAGCTTGGTCCTGGAAGAGGTACCCGCGCTCAAGGCGGGTGCCGGTCAAGTGGTCGTTACCGTGAAGGCGTGTGGGGTGAATTTCCCCGACACGCTCATCATCCAAGGCAAGTATCAGTTCAAGCCCGACATGCCGTTTTCACCCGGCGGCGAAGTGGCCGGCGTGGTGAAGGAAGTCGGCGCTGGTGTGGACAACGCGAAGCCCGGTGACAAGGTCATCGCCTTCACCGGCTGGGGCGGCTACGCGGAAGAGACACTGGCGCCGGCCGACAAGCTGATTCCCATTCCCGAGGGAATGGATTTCAAGACCGCCTCGGCCTTTGTCATGACCTACGGCACCTCGCATCATGCGCTCAAGCATCGCGCGCAATTGCAGCCCGGCGAGACCTTGCTCGTGCTCGGCGCGGCCGGCGGCGTCGGCTTGGCGGCGGTTGAGATCGGCAAGGCGATGGGTGCGCGCGTGATCGCCGCCGCCTCTTCCGACGATAAGCTCGCGGTGTGCAAGGCGCACGGCGCCGATGAGTTGATCAACTATTCGACGCAGGATCTGCGCGGGCGCATCGACGAGTTGACCGGCAAGAAAGGGGTCGACGTCACCTACGACCCTGTGGGCGGCAATCTGTCCGAGCCGGCGCTGCGCGCCACGGGCTGGAAGGGCCGCTTTCTGGTGATCGGCTTCGCCGGCGGCGAGATCCCCAAGATCCCCCTCAACTTGCCGTTATTGAAGGGCAACGCCATCGTCGGCGTGTTTTGGGGGGATTTCACGCGGCGCGAGAAGGATGCGAACGCCGCCTCGCTCAAAGAACTTTCGACCTGGTTCGCGCAGGGGAAGTTGAAACCCTTGGTGTCGGCCACTTACCCGCTGTCGCAAGCGGCGCAGGCGCTCAAAGACATGAGCGAGCGGCGCGTCAAAGGCAAGGTCGTGTTGGTGCCGTGACTCGGCACATCCTGAGGAGGGAGAAAATCAATGCCTAGTGTAGTGCTTCAGTCTTGGCGGCACAGGCGAGAAATCAAGCCATGCCGCGTTGCAAATCCGCGCGAGGTGTCCAAGTTCGCTTTGATTTGCGCCTTGTCTGGCTTGATTTTCGCCACTTTTGTTTCTGCGACCTCTTCCCCAGACGACCTTGTATAGGCGACACCAAGAATGAAGCACAACACTAGCTGGCAAGACGAATTGTTCGATGTGCTCAAGGAAAGCGCCGTGAAGTCGATTGCCTACGTGCCCGACGCCGGTCACGCTCATGTCATCCGGCGCGTGCACGCCGATCCCACCATGCGCGGCGTAGTGTTGACCACTGAGGAAGAAGGCGTCGCCTTCACCTGCGGCGCCTGGCTGGGGGGTGAGCGCGCTGTGCTGCTCATGCAAAGCAGCGGGGTCGGTAACTGCATCAATATGTTCTCGCTGCTGGGCAACGGGCGCTTTCCGTTTCTCACACTGGTCACCATGCGCGGTGAATGGGCGGAGTTCAATCCCTGGCAAGTGCCGATGAGCCGCGCGACGCAGGACTCGCTCGAACTCATGGGAATCACGGTTTATCGGGTGAGCGAAGCCGAGCAAGTGGCCGACACCGTGCGCGCTGCGGCCGAGTTTGCTTTCGGCGCCGAGCAGGCGGTGGCGGTGCTGCTGTCTCAGCGCTTGATTGGGAGAAAGAAATGGGTGAAAGAATGAGCGAGACCGCCGCACTCGACCGCCGCGCCGCCGCGGCGCGGCTGATGGCCGGATGTCGTGACACGCTGGTTATCGCCGGTCTCGGCTCGCCCGGCTACGATCTGTTCGCTGCCGGCGATCGCGACCTGAACTTCTATCTATGGGGCGCGATGGGCGGCGCGGCGGTGATGGGGCTGGGGCTCGCGCTGGCGCAGCCGCATCGCGCCGTGATGGTGCTGACCGGCGACGGCGAGCAATTGATGGGCTTGGGTGCGCTCGCCACTATCGGCGCGCAACGACCGAAAAATCTGACGGTCGTCGTTCTCGACAACGGCCGTTACGGCGAGACCGGCATGCAAGAGAGCCACACCGCGCTGGGGACAAGCTTGACCGGCGTCGCGGCGGCGTGCGGCTTCGCTTGGACGCAGGACGTTACGAGCGAAGCCGGCATCGATGAACTGGCCAGGCGCATCGGCGCCAAGCAAGGTTGCAGCCTCGCGTGCATTAAAGTGCGCGCCGACGAACTGCCACGTGCACTGCCCACGCGCGACGCCGTTTTCATGAAGAACCGGTTTCGCGCAGCGCTCGGGCTGCCGTCTACCTAGTTGCAGCTCGACATCCAGGTGTTTACGCTTCGACGATGTCGGCGCGCGTGCTCTCGATAAACGCGATCACGTCGTTGCGCTCGCCCGTCGGCACCTTGAAGTGATCCAGGGTCGCGTTAACATGTCCCATGAAGGCTTGCCAATCCTTCGCGCTGATGTGCATTCCCCTATGCGAGAGCTTCATGTCGCGACCGGTGTAGTACATAGGCCCGCCCGCCGCGTTGCAGAGGAAATCGATCAGCAATTGTTTTTCGCGCGCGATGCCGTCCTCGCCGCGATGCGCCCAAAAGCGCCCCATTTGCGCGTCGCCCGCGAGGCGCGGCAGCAGGTTGTTGCACACGGCCGTGATGCCGTCGTAGCCGCCAAGTCGCTCGTATAAAGATTTGCTCATCGAAGTTCCTTCGTGGAGTAGTTGGGGAGGGTCCCGGGGAGTAGCCGCGCCGTTTCGCCTGCCGCGATTTCTCTCGCAAAGAGATTATGTCGCGGCTTTGTTGTGCCGGGCAACTTTTTCGCGCGGTGGCCGAACAAAGCCGGCTCATACCCACACTCGGCACGCGGCACCCGGGCCAAATTTCGCAGGCGCCTTTGTGCCGTGTGCGGTCGATCGCGAACCGACGCGTCGCTTACGCGAGGGCAGATCCCGGGATTTGGTTTGCGTTCTTCTTGACCGCCGCGCTATGGCCCTTTGCGCTCTCGAATAATTCGCAACGCTTCCTTCAGGTACACCCTAAACAGCGGGTAGTTCTCGCTCATCGGGAAATGACCGATATCGGTCATCTCGATGTAAACCCCCCCTTTGATCTGCCGCGCGGTGTTCTCGGTCGCCGACGGCGGCGTCAGATAGTCGTATGTTCCCGTCATCATGACCACGGGACACTTTCTCCCGTCGATCTGTGCGAGCTGCGTGCGTAGATCATGATCGACCGAGTAAAAATAGAGATCGCCCTTAAACGCTTCGGACCCCTGCGAGTAGTAGTGCCAAGTAAGCCAGCGGTCCATTTCAGGCGACTGCGGGGCCATCAAGTCCCACACAC
>CAZILI010000266.1:0-5979 GCA_964539965.1 uncultured Burkholderiales bacterium
TGCTGATGCAGCGATGTGTGGCGAGTTGCAGGGCGCAACTCGCAGTCGACCTTAGCTTGCGCGACATCTACCGTCTGGCGACACCCCTAGCCATCGCCGAGGCGGTCGGTGCGGCGTCGAGCGCCGGTTGACCTCATGCCGGCGGCGCCCGCTCAAGCAATGCACCGCACGACGCCCAGCGCGCGAGGCTGGTCCCTTTGGCGGCTGTTTCAGTGCCGAAACGCAGGGTTCGATGCATCCACGGTGCTCGCGTTGGCGGACGAAGCGTGCGCGCTGAGCGCAGATGCGCTCGCCGAAGCGCGCAAGGAGGCGGCGACCTTGTGGTTGGAAGTCGAGCGCGCGATTGCAACGCAAAAGAACCGGCTGCTGCACCGCCAATCCGAGGCTCGCGCCGATTCCGCGGAGTATGCGTCCTTCGCCGACGCCATCAAAGCGACGCGCGCGGCTCAGAAGGCCGCGGCAAAGCACCGCCTTTCAGCGCAGGTCCTGCGCGAAATCTCCGCCGAGCGCGCCGCCGCGCTCACCTCCGCCACGCAACGATGCGAACGATTGGAGGCGGACTATGCGGGCGGTTTTGCGCAAGCCAGTAGAGGGATCGTTGCGCGTCTTCAGTCGCTTGCCGGCGACACCCGGTTTCGCGAAGCGGTGATTTGGCAAAACAAAGATCTCGCGCGGCGTGTACTTACGCCATTTGCGCGCGGTCAACCCGGTCGCGATCCGCGGCGCGACGAGGAAGTGATCGCCGGTTATCTTCAGCGCTATTGCGCCAAGAACGACACGATCGGCTTCTTCGGTCCAGTCGGGTGGGGCACGTGGACCGACGGGGCAGCACTTGTGTTGCTACTCCCGTCACCAGCCGCGCGCGAACCCGGCGAGGCCCGTTTCGAAGCCTGGGCCATTCAGGCTCTTGCCGAACGTATGTCCACCGACAGCCGGCTAGCGCCTTGGCGCCCGGTAACACGCGCGCCGTACCTCAACCTCGATGGCGTGAAATTGCGCTTGCCCGGCGGAGGCGCGACCACGCTCACACAAGAGGTGGCGGAAGTGTTGCGCTGCTGCGCACGGGCGCGCGCGGCTCGGGGCATCTCGACGGAGATTCTACGCCACCCATTCCTGGCCTTCGATGCCGAGGCCGAAGTCCTCGAGGTGTTGCGCGATCTCGCTCAAGCCCGCCGTGTCCATCTCGGCTTTGCCGTGCGCCACAGCGACGCGCAGCCGCTCGCGCACCTGTCAGCAGAAATCGCTCTCGTCGACGATCCGGCGCTGCGCGGTGTGATCGAGGCGCAGATATCGACACTCGCCTTGGCAAAAGCTGCTGTCGACGCCGCCGCCGGCAACCCGGAGGCATTGGCCCCAGCGCTTGAAGTGCTCGATCTTAGCTTCGAGGCGGCAACCGGAGTAAGTGCGACGCGCAATCAGGGTCAGACCTATGGCGCGCGCACGATTGTCTACCGAGATCATAGGTGGGACGCCGAGGCGCGCCTCGGCGTGGCTTTGCGCGAGATGTTGCAGCCTCCCCTGGACATCGTGCTCGATGGCGCGCGCTGGTTTTGTCATGAAGCCGCTCTGATCTTCCGCGACTCCCTCGTGGATCTGCACGCCCGCCTTGCGGGCGGAACGACTGTTGTCGACTTGCCAACATTCTGGCTGCACGCACAGGATCTTTTCTTCGGCGCTGGGCCTCATCGCATCGCCGACCTACAGGCTCGCCTCGGCGCCAAATGGTCGGCGTTGCTGCGCGTGGATGCGGGCGGTGAGTGCATTGCTCTAAGGAGCGAAGACTTGGCCGTGGAAGCAGCGACAACATTCGCTACGCTTGGGGCAGGTTGGCGCGGTGCGCTGCATCATTGTCCCGACATAATGATCGCAGCCTCAAACCTCGCTGCAGTCGAGCGAGGCGAGGTGACCTTTGTGCTCGGCGAGGTTCACGTCGGCTACAACACCTTGGCCGTGCACACCTTGGTAGATCAACTACCCGATCCTACGGCGCTGCTCGACATGCTGCACGCCGATCTCGTCTCCCCGCGCATCATCCCGATCACCTCGGTTGTAGGCGAAGGCGCGCCGATCCGCACTCAAGTCGTAACCGACAGGCGTCGCGATATCGAACTTTGCCTCTCCTATGGCGCGCCGCCGCTCGAACCGGAGCGTGCGCTGGCCAGCGCCGATCTTGTGATTGAGCGGGTTGGCGCCAGCCTGCGCATGCGCGAGCGAGGCGGTAGGGGATTGGATGTAGATGTACTCGATGCCTTCGGCCTTCTGCTCTCTGGTTTCATCGCAGACAAGTTCAGCATCCTTCCACCGCAACCGGCGGTGCCGCGAATAGCAATCGACCAACTCGTCATCCAGCGCCGCACTTGGCGAATATCAGGCGAGGCGCTTGCCTTCCTCGCCAAAGGTGATGATGCAGACCGGTTTGTGGCGCTGCGGCGCTGGGCGCGCCAAAACGGTCTGCCGCGTTGGCTCTTCGTACGTGCGCCCCACGAAAGGAAGCCGTTCTACTTGGACCTGTGCAGCCCGCTATTGATGCGCTTACTCGCCACGCAGGTGCGCAAGGCGCTGCGTGACGGCTCCGGCAAAGACGCGGATTTCGCACTTAGCGAGATGCTGCCTGCGCATGGTGAAATCTGGATGCCGCTTGCGCGAGGCGGCGGCCATTGCACTAGCGAATTCCGTTTCGTCGCCGTCCACGAAGCAGATCTAAGAGGCGCACAAGATGCGCCATGATCTCTTGTCGCTCGGACCGCACGTGTGTCTGACCGAGGCGGTACTCTCTATTGGCGCCCTCGACGTGCAAGGCCTCAAAGCTCTGTTTGCCTTTGCGCCGCATGAACTGGAAATTCCCGGTCGCGCTATCTCCGTCTCGCTATCTCGCCTCGATGAGCTGTTGGGTAGCTGCGCTCTCGCGCCCATTCTACCCACGGCGCTTGCGGGTGCGGTGCGCAAGCGCCAGCTGAGCTTTCTCGGCGGACGATTGTGCGCTGAGCGCGCTCTCGCGGAGTTGGGTCTTCCTTTCGCCAGCGTGCCCAGCGGGCAGTGGGGTGAGCCTTGTTGGCCCGAACGCGTGCGCGGCTCGGTCAGTCACACCAGCACTCATGCCTACGCATTCGCAACCACCGATGATCGTTGCCTCGGTATCGGCATAGACTCCGAGGAGGTCGCAGAGACGGCCGCGAGCGCAATCGTCGATCTGTGTTGCACGGGCGCGGAGCGAAAGAACTGGCTCGGGCGCCAACCCGATGCAGCGCGCGTGACTACGATCTTTTGCGCCAAGGAAGCCGTCTACAAGGCTGCGCACGCCATGGTGCGGCGCTTCATCGGCTTCGATGAAGTCGAAACTGTTGCTTTCAATCCAGAGACGTTGACCCTCCGTCCCGTGGAAGGTGGGTTGCTCGATGGCGTGCTGCGCGACGTGCGTGTGCATATTGCGAGCCAGTCCAGTTGCATCCACGCGGCCACGGCGATTGGCCCAGAGAATTTGGCACGACAACACGCACCTGCCGCCAGTGATCGCACATGAGGGATCTATGACACGCCGCCCCCTGTCGATCGCACAGCAAGGCTTGTGGTTCTTGTGCCAAGCTGATCCCGCCGTGAGCGCGACGTACAACGTTGTGCTTGCTTTCCGCCTCTCGGCAGGGCCGGACATCGGCATGCTTGAGCGCGCGCTCAATCGATTGCAGGCCGCACACGAAGCATTTCGCTGCAGCTTGCGCGACGACCAGGGCGCGCCTTACTGTGAGCAGAGCGACGCTGACTACACTCCCTGGCGTCTCGAACGCCGCCGAGGCGATTTGGAGGAAATCGCGCTCGAGCTGACGCGCACTCCGTTCGTCATGGACGCGGCGCCGCTCGCGCGCGCGATCCTGACATCGACCGGGGACGATCCGGACGCCCCGTGCGGACTCTTGTTCGCGTTCCCACACGTTCTGTTCGATGGCGCTTCGGAGACATTGTTCATCCGGTATCTCATGACCGCGTACACCGACATTGCGGCCGGTGGCGCCGGAGCTATCGAAGCCGTGTCTGTATCGGCCGCCGAAGCGGAGGAGGCGTTTCTCGGCAGCGAGAACGCCAAGCGCCTGATCGAAGCTTGCGCGCTGCGGCTCGACGGCGTTCCAGCGGCGCTTGATTTGCCAATAACGCGGCGCGCTGGCGACGCCGTCGAAATCTACCCCGCTGCCGCGGTTGATCTCGACTTGAGCGATTTGCATCCGCGATTGAGTGCATTCGCCCTTGAGGCGCGCACGACAAGCGCCGCAGTCTTGCTCGGCGCGTTTGAGATCTTGCTCTCGGTCTATAGCGGTCAGCGCGATTTCGGCATCTGCGTGCCGGTGGCAAACCGTTCCGGCGCGAGCGCGCAGCAGGCGATAGGCTACCTCACCAATCTCGGTGTCGTGCGCGCGAAGATCGGCCCGCGTGACTCCGCGCGGGGATTGGTTGCGTCGGTCACCAATGAGCTGTTCGACGTCATCGACGCACGCGCAGTGCCCTTTCCGATCCTCGCCAAGCGGATCAAGCGCATGGGCGGCGATCTGCAAGGTCCGCTCCTGCAGATCAGCTTCAACCACATGCGCTCCGACGCGCGCGCGCTACGGCTCGGCGATATTGACGTGGAGCGCGTCGATATCTTGCCGGCGTTCCTCAAGAACCAGCTGCAGCTCGACGTGCGTGAAGGCGAGGGCGACCTACGCTTGCGTCTCCTGTATGATCGCGATGGTTTCGATGCCGCTGTCGCCGAGGCGATGGTGGCCGCCTATCGCACGCTTCTGATTGGAATGATGGATGCGCCCGACGCGCCGCTGGAAGATCTTCCACTTCTGTCGAAAACAGAGCGCAGAAAAAGCGTGGTTGCTTGGAACGACACAGAGGTTGAATTGCTGGGCGCGCTTCTTCTGCACAAACTCGTAGAAGAGCAGGTCCGCCGCACGCCCCACGCCCCGGCCGCTACGTTCGAGGGCAGCGAAATCACCTACGCTGAACTCAATCGCCAGGCCAACCGGCTGGCCCACCGCCTGCGCGCTGCCGGCGTAGGGCCTGATGTCTTGGTCGGCGTATGCCTCGAGCGCAGTCTCGACCTCATCGTTGCGCTTCTGGCCGTGCTGAAAGCCGGCGGCGCTTACGTTCCTCTCGATCCGGGGTATCCACGCGATCGGATTGCAGCGATGCTTGAGGACGCCGCTGCGCCAGTTGTGGTCACGCATGCGTCGTTGCGTGAGCTCTTGCCGGCGACGGGCGCCCGCATGGTGTTGTGCGACGAGAGCGCGGCGGCCGGCCACGACGGCGACTTGCCCGATCCCTGCCGTCCTTCCAATCTTGCCTATTGCATCTTTACCTCGGGTTCGACCGGAAGGCCGAAGGGGGCGATGAACACGCACACCGCGATCGTCAACCGCCTTGCGTGGATGCAACGGCAGTACGGGCTCGAGCCTGGCGAAAGCGTGCTTCAGAAGACGCCGTTCTCGTTCGATGTCTCGGTGTGGGAGTTGTTCTGGCCGCTGATCGCAGGCGCACGCATCGTCTTTGCGCGTCCCGGCGGACAGACCGATCCGGCGTACCTGCGTGAAGTGGTCGAGCGTCACGCGGTGACAACGACGCATTTCGTGCCGATCATGTTGCAGCACTTCCTGAACGAGGCGCCAGCGGGATCGTGCCCGAGTTTGCGCCGCATCATCTGCAGCGGCGACGCTTTGTCCGCTTCCGATCTGCGCCTTGCGTTCCTGCGTCTGCCGCACATTGAGCTGCACAATCTCTACGGACCTACCGAGTGCGCCATTGACGTGTCCTATTGGCGCTGTCGGCCGGGTTCCGGGCGCGTCCCGATCGGGGCGCCTGTCGCAAACACGCAGCTCTACATTCTGGACTCGCAGCTTCGACCCGTCCCGGTCGGCGCGCCGGGCGAAATCTACATTGGCGGAGTGCAGCTCGCGCGGGGTTATGTTGGCCGTGCGGCTCTGACAGCGGAACGCTTTGTGCCGG
>CAZILI010000267.1:0-5938 GCA_964539965.1 uncultured Burkholderiales bacterium
TCGAGCAGGCTGTGCATCAGACTATTGCGGGTAACGATGGCCGAGCGCCACGCGTCACCGTCGGCCTGGCGATTGCGCGCGCCGCCGGACAGTTTCACCGCGCGCTCGACTTCAGCCAAGAACTCGCCCGCCTCGACCGGCTTGGACAGATAGCCGAACACGCCGCGACGCGTGGCGCTGACCGCATCGGGAATAGTCCCGTGCGCGGTCATGATGATCACCGGCAAAGCGGGATGCGCGGCATGCACGCTGTCGTACAGCGCCATGCCGTCCATGCCGCCCATGCGCACGTCGGTGATGAGCACGTCGGGATTCACGACGGCGAGTTGCGTCAGCGCCTTTTCGGCGCTGTCCACCGCGGTCACGCGGTAGCCGCTCAGGGACAAGCGCAGCGCCAGCGTCTTCAGAAGCTGTGCGTCGTCGTCGACGAGAAGTATCTTGGCCGCGGAGGAGGCTGGTCCTGTCATGGAGGTTGGCGCTGAGCTCGCCGCTACGCCTTAAGGCAACGCTCTATGGCTTCTTTCAGCGCGCGCAAGTCGAACGGCTTGGTCATGAACACGGTCACGCCCTCTTGCAGGCTGCGCTCGTGCTCGCCTTTGTCGGCGCTCGCGGTGAGCAGTATGAAGGGCACGCTGCGGGTAGCGGGCGCCGCGCGCAGCGCCGCCAGCACGGCATAGCCGTCGATGCCGGGCATCAGTAGGTCGCAGATGACCAGCTGCGGCGCCGCCTCGGCCGCACGCGCAATGCCTTGTTCGCCGTCTTCTGCCGCCGTCACCTGGAACCCTTCCATAGTGAGCCAAAGCTTCAGATTGGAACGTATCGCGGCGTCGTCCTCGATCACCAAGACGTTCATTCGACCCCCTGCGCTTTCGGGATGTGCACCACCACACGCGTGCCTCGGCCGAGCGCGCTATGGACCGTGACCGTGCCGCCGTGCAAGTCGACCGCGCGCTTGACGATCGCCAGTCCGAGTCCCGTGCCCTCGATGTTGCCTACGTTCGTGCCGCGATGAAACGCTTCGAACAGGCGCGCCTGGTCCGGTGCGGCGATGCCGATGCCTTGATCAATCACTTCGAAGCAGAATCCGGCCGGCTCGCCGTGCACTGCGAGGCGAACCTCGCTGCCTTCGGCGGAGTACTTGATGGCGTTGGATAGCAGGTTGCCGAGCACGTGCCGCATCAGTTTCTCATCCAGATGGGCGAGCGCGTCACGCTCGGCCTGGAAATCGAAATGCACGCGATGCTTGCGCCCAATGCCCACGCGCACGCCGCCCACCAAGCGCTCGCAGAAGGCGTGCAGCTCAACCGGCAAAGGGCGGCACTCCAGCCGGCCGGAGTCGGCTCTGCCGATCACCAACACGTCGTCCAGCATCTCGGTCATGCGCGCCACCGACTTCTTGACGAAGTCGATCAGCTCCGACTTTTGCTCCGGTTGCAGGCGCTCGCTGTAGTCCTCCAGCAGTTGCGCGCAGGACAAGATCGTCGCCAACGGCGTGCGGAACTCGTGCGAGGTCATCGACACGAAGCGGGACTTCAGTTCACTCAGTTCTCGCTCGCGCTCGAGCGCGCGCTTTATCTCTTGCTGTGCGTGGATCTCTTGGGTCACGTCGCTCATGATGGCGAGGATCGCCGGCTTACCGTCCCAACTGATGGTGGTGGCGTTCACGCGCAGCCATTCGATGCCGCCGAGGCGCGCGCTGGCGCGCACCAGATAGTCGTTTTCGACCTCGGCTCCACGCAGGCGCGCGAGATAGTTGTCGCGAATGCGTTCGTGCTCGTCGGCATGAAACGCGTACAGAAACGAGCCTTCGGCGACTTCGCTGAGATCCTGCACACCGATCATGCGTAGCGCTTTGGGATTGGCGAATTGCAATCGCGAACCGCGTACCACGACGATCGCCTCGGCGGCGTGATCGACCACATGGCGGTACTTCTCTTCCGAGTTGGTGAGCGCCGTGAGCAATTGGTGTCGCTCGGCCGCTTCGATGGCGAGCGACATGGTCTTGGCGATCGACAACGCGAACTCGACTCGATCGTCGGTCCATTGCCGGGGCGGACCGACGTGACTGTGGCTGACCGCGCCGACCACGCGCCCGCGGGACCACACCGGCACCGCGAGCGCGGAACTGATGCCGAGCGGGCGGAAGTGATCGGCGACCATGGGCGCGAGCAAGGGCGACTCTTCGATGCGATGCGCGACCACCGGTCGGCCGGACAGCAAGTGGGCGAAGAACGGCTGAAAACGGGCCTCGTTGAACAACTCCCGATGCGCGTCGCGCTCGATCACGCCCGCACTGCCGCGATACAGCAACAGCCGCTGCAGCTTGAGCGGCGGACCCGTGATGGTCCAATACAAGACGCGTTCCACGCCCAAGGTCTTGGAGGAGGCGGCCAAGATCCTGCCGGCCGCGAGATCGAAGTCCGGCTCGTCCAGGCTGGCGAGTTCCATAAGCACTTCGCGCTGTTGTTCCAGGCGCTGGGCGCGCGCCACCAGCGCGTCCGCCGCTTGCTTGTTTGCGGTGATGTCCTCCACCACCCAAATCGAACCCTTCTCGCTGTTGTTAGGATCGGTGGCGCGCCCCGAAATCTGGGCCCAGAAGGTTTCTCCGCTCTTGCTGCGCAAGACGGTCTCGGTCTCGCAGCTACGGCCCTCGGCGACGGCGCGGCCGAACTCATCGCGCACGCGCTCGAAGTCGGCCCGCGAGGTGAAGCACGACTCGCCGGTTTGGCCGACCAACTCGTTCTTCTCGCAGCCCAGCAGTTGCTGCTCGAGCACGGCGTTGATCCAGCGGATGCGGCCGTGCTGCAAGTGCACGATACCGACCACCGCCGATTCCAGGATCGCCTCGCGCTCGATCAGCGTATCGTGCAGCACGTCTTGCAGACGCTGGCGCTCGGTGATGTCGATGAGTGTCCAGATCGAACCGCGCTCCAAGTCGCGATGGTCGATGGCGCGGCCGGAAAAGGCGCACGGGAACAGGGAGCCGTCTTTGCGCCGCATGATCAACTCGGTGGAATAGGCGTCGCCGTTGGCGATGACCGGCACCGCCGCGGCGAGGAATTGCTTCCACGCCTCATGCGACTCGAACGTGACCTCGCCGTGTTGCGCGATCAACTCGCCGCGCCGATAGCCGAGCAGCTGTGTCTCGAGAATGCTGTTGATCCATCGGATGTGGCCGTGCTGGATGAACACGATGCCGACCACGGAGGTTTCCAGTATGGTTTCGCGCTCGGCCGCGGTTTGCTCGAGGGCCGATTCGAGCCGCTTGCGTTCGGTGACGTCGGTCAAGAAACTCAAGATGGCCTGGCGGCCTTCCCAGTCGATCACTACCGCCTTGCTTTGCAGCCACTTGATCTCACCGCTCGGATTCAACAGGCGGAATGCGTAGTCGTCAGTGAGAGCTTCGCCTCTCAAGCGGCGCTGCTGACGTTCGCGCACCGTCTGCCTATCGTCGGGATGGACGAACGCGTAGATCGATTGCTTGGCGACCTCTGCTGCGTTTGCGCCGGCGAGCTCATAGGCGTACGGATTGGCGAGCCTTACTTCTCCGTCTTGACTCACCAGAATGCCTTCCTTGGCGTGCTCCACGACGCTGCGGTAGCGCTCCTCCGAGATGCGCAGCGCCTCGCTCAGTTGGCGTCGCTCCTCCGCCTGCAAGGCGGTGGCGATCAAATTGGCGCACGAAACCGCGAAACTCACCTCCTCGGCGCTCCACTCCTGCGCACCGCTAGCTTGTTCCAAGCGCAGGGTGCCGACGGCGCGACCGTGGAACCATACCGGCACGTCGAGCGCGGCGGCGATGGCGTGCCGCGATAGGTATGCGGACAGAGCTTGCGAGCGGGGCAGGGCTTGCCCGTCGTAGCGCGAGACGAAAGGCTGGTTGCCTTCCAGCCGGCTGAAATAGGCGGGATCGTCCTCCGCCTGCAGCGGCGTCGACTCCGCACGCGGATCGCATTCGCCCTCGCCCAGGCGATACAGCGCGTCGCAATAGAGGCTCCGCCGCTCCGGTCCAAGGCGCCAGTAGCCGGCGCGCTCGGTGCGCAGCGCGGCGGCTGTCGCGGCGAGGATCTCACGCAGGCCGGAGCGCACGTCGCTCGCCTGGCTGCGTGCCAAGCCGAGCAGAACGTCGCGCAGCCGCAGCGCCCGCTCGGCCCGTTCTCGCTCGGCCTGCTCGCGCGCCTTGCGCTCGCGGATGTCGCGGATGAAGGCGCTGAACAGCAGGCCGCTCGGTGTTTGTATCGCCCACACCGCCAGTTCGACCGGGAATTCGTGGCCGTCGCGGTGTAGCGCGGACACTTCAATGGTGCGGTCGAGGATGTGGCTCTCGCGTGAGTCCAGAAAGCGGCGCAACCCATGGGTGTGCGCCTCACGGTGGCGCGGCGGGATGATCAACTCCGCTAACGGTGCGCCGAGCGCCTCTTGCCTCGACCAGCCGAATTTGCGCTCTGCTTGGAGGTTCCACTCCTCGACGTTGCCCGCTTCGTCTATGCAAACGACCGGATCGAGCGCGCTGTCGATGATGCGGCGCAGCCGGGCGGCCGCTTGTGCGGGCTGCGCGCTGTCGTCGACGCGGACGGCGTCGACGGCGTGCGGCAACCGAGAGCGGCCCATGGACCCGATCACCAAATCATGCCGGCTGAGCGTGTACCGTGGTCTTGCTGCCGACGCCCAAGGCTGTGAACAGGGCGAGCGCTTGAAAGACGCCGATCAGCACGAACACCCACAGGGGATGATGAGCGTCCATCATGGCGCCGTAGACCGGCGCCACGATCGACAGCCCGACGTCGAGGCCGGAGTACACGACGCCGTACACGCGCCCGGTCGCGTTCTTCGGCGCGGCCGCGCGCACCAGCAAATCGCGCGAGGGCCCCGCCACGCCCGAGCCGAATCCGATCAGCGCCAACAGCAGCGGAATCGAGGCAGCGGGCGCCGCCCCGCTCGCGATCAGCAGCGAGACCGCCGCCGCGCTCAAGAACGCCATCGCAATCACGCGATCGTGTTGCGGGTAGCGCGCGGCAACGAAGCCGCCGGCCAAAGTACCGGCCGCGTTGGCCAGCATATAGGCGGTGATGCCGGCGGCGGCGAGCGCCATCGACACGCCGTAGGATTCGTGCAGCGCGGTGGCGGCGAAGCTCTGTATGCCGCCCAAGGCCATGGCGGTCAGCGCGAAAAAACCGAAGCACATCCAAACCGCTGGCAGGCGCAAAAAGGCGAGGTTCGTTGCTTTCTCGGGTGTGCGCTTGACGACGGCGGACTCGACCTCCATGGAATCCAACGAGTCGCGATAGACCAGCAGCATGCCCGCCACCGCGAAGGCGAGCGCCGAAGCCGCCAACAACGCCGTCCGCCAGCTAGACAGGGCCGCGATACCGGCGAGAAACGGCGGCGCCGCCGCCCAACCGATCGACCCGGCGATACCGTGAAAGCTGAACGCGTGCGCTAGTCGGGGCTGGCTCACGCGCCGGTTGAGCAGAGTGAAATCGGCGGGATGGAAGATGCAGTTGCCGAGCCCGGTCAAGGCCGAGCAGGCAACCAGCCCGAGGTAGTGGTCGGCCAGCGAAAGGCCGATCGCCGACAGCCCGAGGACGACGATGCCGCCCACTAGCACCTTGAACGCACCGACTCGGTCGACCAAGAATCCGGCCAGCGCTTGCCCGACACCGGACACGACGAAGAATACCGTCAGCAAGAAGCCGAGTTCGGCGTAACTCAGGGCAAACGCTTCCTTGATCCAGGGAAACAGGGGCGCCAGCAACAGGTGATAGAAGTGCGACGTGCCGTGAGCGACGCCCACTAGCCCGATTACCTGGGCGTCGCGGCGAAACAGTTGCGGGGAATGTGAGGCGGCGGTCATGCGATCGGATGCGATGAGTTAAGCGCGAGACGATACGGGATGAACGCGGCGGGCGTCAACGAAGGCGATATACTGAAGCCACAA
>CAZILI010000268.1:0-5913 GCA_964539965.1 uncultured Burkholderiales bacterium
TCGCGGCCAGATACAGCAAACCAGTGCGCGGGTTGTAGGCGTTCGGATACATGTTCACGCCACCCAGCAGGCTCGGCCAAATTTCGACCGGGTCGCCGCCTTCCTTCGGCAGCGCGACTTGACCGACCGGGCGCCCATCCGGACCGTAGCCTTGAATCCAATTGATCTTGTCGATGAACAAGTCCGCCTTGATGTACTTACCGGTCTTGGCGTCGACATAGTGGATGTAGCCGGTCTTGTTGGGCTGAACGACGGTCTTCTTGCCGTCCATGTTGATGACCATCGGCGTTTGCGGGATGTCGAAGTCCCACGGATCGCCCGGCACGCCGACCCAGCGCCATGGTACCTTGCCGCTGTCGGTATCGACCGCGACGATGCTGGCTGCGCCGACGTTATCCATCTTGCCGCCGCCACGGTTCTTCGGGTTCCACTCGTAGGCGTTGGCCGTGCCGGTGTAGTACATCTTCAGATCCGGATCCCACGAGCCGGTGATCCAGGGGCCCGCGCCGCCGTACTTGGCGCTTTCACCGGGCCAGGTATCCGCACCGGGCTCGTTGCCGACAGGAATCATGTTGGCCTGCCACTTCTTTTCCCCGGTCTCGGCATTGACCCCAAGCACGTAACCGGGCAGACCGCCCGTGTCCGTCGCGTTCATCGGGACGATGATCGTACCGCCGGCAATCGCCATCGGGCCGACCGTCGTGCAGTAGCCGTTGGATTCCTTCGACTTGGCGAAGTCCTTCGGATAGTCGAAGCCTTCATAGGCCTTCACCCACTTGGCCTTGCCGGTCTTCATGTCGATGGCGTGCAGCTTGGCGTCGTTCGACAGGAAGTACACATGGCCGCCAGCCAGCGCGACACCGCGGTGCTTACCGGTGAAGAACGGCACGTTATAGCCGCCCCAATCTTCCGGCAGCTTGTGCTCGTACTTCCAAATCAAGCGACCATTCTTGGCGTCGACCGCAAACACTTTATTGTCTTGCGGGAAGTACACCACGCCGTCATGAATGCTCGGAGTGGCCTGCGCGTCGGTCTTGCCGCCCGGCGAGAACGTCCACGCCACCTTGAGGTTGGCGGCGTTGCTGGTGTTGATCTGCGTGAGCGTGCTGTAGCGATGCGCACCGTAGTTGCCGTTGGTGTGCAGCCACGACTCGCCGGCGTCTGCGCCCAGCATCGCGTCGGTCACATTACCCGCTTGCGCAACGCCGACAGCGCCGATCATGGCAACCGACAGGACGAGCGCTCGAACCGCCGGTTTCTTTGCAGTGACTTTCATCCCTTCCTCCTTCTGTTAGTTGTGCAACGAACCTGGTGCTCCGTGTAACTCCGCAGACCGGCAGCAAAGGTAGCCGATCCACCTTGCACGAATATCGAGGAGTTCGAAAAGGCGCTCTTGAAGAGAGCCAAACGCGGCGCCTCCCGTCGGCCATTTTCATCGCCGTCGGAATAAGCTCGGCAGATGCTATGCTTCGCGACCTCCTCCATTAGACTGTCCGGCGCTGGGTTGGTATTGCTGTTTTGCGACCGCAACATCGCGATCGTGAGCGCGGCGCGTCAGATGGTGTGCCTATATTACCGCTACCGCGAGTGGCGTCAACCACGCCGAGAAGCGCGTGCGAAAAAATAAGCATATGTTCTATTTTGCGCCGCACCATCGTGCGCCGCTCTAGTGCGGCGCCAAACTGCTCAAGGACCGATTCGGCGCGCCGCCGACTCGACCGCGCCTTGCAGCGGACCCAACGGATTGCGGTTGTCTTCCGCTTCTTGGATGAGCGGCTGGCCGCCCCACAGCTTGTAGACGACCACATCGTCGCGCATCACGATCAGGCCGTTGAAGCGCCAGCCGCTGACGTCGGTGTGGCGCTTGAAGTTAAGCGCGTCGAGCCAGAAATTGCCCGAGCGCTTGCGTTTGATTTCCTTCACTTCGACTTCATAGGCGCTGCAAGCGTCCTTGGCGGCGATGCAGTCCTTGATACCGCGGTCCAAGTTGTCGGTCGAGATCGCGCCGCTGGGCACGAAACGTCGGATCACGTCGGAGTAGGTGAGCACCGCGATGTTCGGATTGGTCCAGGGATTGAAGCCGTACTCGATGAGATCTTCTTTGCCGGTTTGGTAGGCGACGATACGGTCGAAGCGTTCGCGCGCCGACTGAAAACTGGTCCACTCGGACTTGGCGCGTGTCTCCGAATTCGGCAGCAGCGCCGTGCAACCCGTTACCGCAAAGAGCAAGACCACGACGTAGCCAGGCGTGTTAAGCAACCTCCACCTCCACAACGGCCCAGCCTACGGGTTGACTTCATGGCTGCCGCGACGCGGCGAGCTTCTTTGTTCTGAAAACGAAAAGGCCGGGGCAAGCATCGCCCCGGCCGGCATTGTACCGCTTCTGTTACCAGGCCGCGCCTAGGCCACCGCGCCCTTCTTGGCTACGTAGCCGTAGTAGGTGTTGCTGCGCGAGGTATCGCCGCCGTTGGCGAGATAGTCAGCCTTGATCTTGGCGATCATGTCGTTGTCCCACGGACGGATGCCTTCCGCGATCTTCACCGGGTCGAGCCGGTACAGCTTGGCTGAATTAAGGCCGAAGATCTTGTTCTTCACATCGCCGTTGCCCGCCCCGAGAGCCGTCTTCCAGCCCTGCTTCTTCATCATATCTTCGGGGATTTCCAAGCGGCGCAAGGCTTCGATCTGCCATTGCGGCGAGCCGTACCACACCGAATCAGAGCCCCATACGACGTGATCGGCGCCCATCAAATTCACCAGCTGCCCAAGGAATGCGGCGCAGAAGCGCGGATTGGTCACCGCGGTGCTCGCGAAGGTCGAGCCCAACTCGGCGTACACGTTGCTCACGCCGAATTTCTCAGGGATGCGCGCGAGGTCGGTCGACCACTGCAGATAGACGTCCTTCTCGAACGAGGCCATCTCGGCATCGGGCTGGTCGGCGAGCCAGGGACGCAACGCCGAGTGATAGACCACGAAATTCATCTTCGGCCAATCCTTGGCGGCCTTACCCAGGTCGGAGACGGTGGCATGCTCCCAAGTGCCGGCGAACGCCTTTTCGTAGTCGCGCGGCATCAATCCCTTGTGGATGCAGATCGTGTCGATACCGGCTTTGAGCGCTTTCTCGTAGAACGGATACATCAACTTCTCGTCATCGAGCCGCCATGCGTACTTCGACGGGCCGAACGGATCGCCAATGGTGTACGACTTCCAGCTGATAGGATTTAGCTCCGCGATGGCGCGGTCGACCTCGTCCATCCAGTTCGGATACTTGGGCGTGATGACGGCGTGGCCCAGCATGCGCACCGTGCCGGCCATCTTGTTGACGGCGCGACAGGCGTTTTGAATGGCGTCGTTGGACAGCAGCCACCAGCTCGGATCGTCGAACGGCGCGCCCGACAACAGCGACACGGTGGTTTCGCTGTCGAGGAAGATTTCCTTCAGATAGTTGTCCATCTTGTACCGCGCCAAGGTCATCGGCGCGGAATCGATGTTCGGGTTCACCTTCGCGCCCACCGCCCACTTGGTCAGACCCAGCAAGCCTTCTTGCTTGAAGTCATCCCGGATGAAGTGGGTCTGATCGTCGAAAATGAACTGGCCTTTGAAGCGCGACTTGCGATCCATCGCCGCGTCCATGTTGGCGGCTTCGGCTTCGCTCACGTCGAACAGGGGGCCAAACACCTTGTTCATCGCCAAGAAAGCGGTCGCCATCCCGGCCGCGCTCGCCAAGAAATCGCGCCGGCTGATGTTGTAGCGCTTGGCTTGCTGTTCGCCCATCTCCTTGATCAGCTCTTCGACTTGCTTTTGCTGCGCGGTCTGCGGTAGTGGGTTGTATTCGCCGTTGGAAACGACCTGGGTGGGCACCGGCGAGCGAAACGCGGACAGCTCCGCCGGATCGCACATCCGGAATTCCTCATCGCTCATGTGAACGCCGATATGCCTTTGCATCTTCATAGTGCTCCTCCTTAAAGTAGTTGATGATCGAGAGCTACCGCAGCCTAACTCCTACTGCCGCGTGCGGCCTAAAGGCCGCCCGCTAGCAACGTTACTTATCCTTGAACTCGTACTTCTTGTCCGCCTCCACAACACCTTCGCACGCGGCCTTCACGTTGTTCTTGGCGTTGGTGCAAGCGGTACCGATGGAAACCATGGTGTCGTTGGGATTGGCTTTGCAGAAATAGTCCATTTGCTTCTTGGCGTCGTCACAACTACCCGCACGGGTGTCTTTCTTGTCGTCTGCCGAATACGCGATGAGCGAAGACAGACTCACAGCGCAAACGAACATGACCAACATTCTGCGCATCGTGTTCCTCCTCTTGGGTCTTCTTGGGGATGACAACAGGCTGCCGCCGCGCGCCACAGCGTCGTCTTGTTATTGAAGCGCTAGGGGCAAGGGGGCGATTGTCGCAACACTCACCTAAGGACGCAAGCGATTGGTGCGCCGCACAACAAGAAAAACGGGCAGCGGCGCTATGCCCAGCGCTTCAGGGACTTGAGGACCCGCTCGTCGGGGAAATCGAGTTGCACGAGCACCGGGCCGCGCTCGAAGATCTCCTCGTAGCGCTCGATCAGTCCGTCGCGCAGGCGGCAGCACATGATGCCCGAGAACCCCGCCCGCCGCCCTTCGCTGCCGGCGAGCTTGGAAACATAAGAGAAATCGTAACGGGCATAGCCCAAGCCGGGCGTGGCACAAGGGTCGTATACGCGCCAAGCGAGGTCGCGCGCGTCGCGGTGGAAGTGATTCGTGATCATGTCGGCGATCGCGGCGCGGCCGCGGAACTCGCCGTAGAAGCGATCGTGGTAGCTGCCTTCAGGCGCGAAACAGGCGAGCGCCTGCTCGGTGTCGCCGCGGCATATGGCCTCGGCCAAGCGGGTAGCGAGCGCCCCGAAACGTTCGCTGTCGGTCATGTCATGCCCTCGTTTGCGTTATCAGCCGCCCGGCCCGCCGCCGTTTACGTAAATGGTTTGCCCGGTCAGATAGCTCGCCTCGGCCGAGACGAGAAACTTGACCACTGCGGCGATTTCGCTCGGCTCGCCCATGCGCCCGAGCGGCACCGAGCGGATGAACGCTTCGGCGCGCGCCTGGCCCATGGCGCGCAGGGATTCCTGCAGCATGTCGGTGTTGATCGGCCCCGGCGCGACCGCGTTGACGCGGATGCCATTGTCGCCTTCTTCTTTGGCGAGGATGCGCGTCATGGCGTCGATACCGACTTTGGACACGGTGTAGGCGCCGTAATTGGCCGGCAGGCGCTGCGTGACGTTGGAGGAGAGATTCACGATGACGCCGCTGCGCCGTTTTCGCATGTGCGGCAGCACCGCTTGGATCAAGCGAAACGGCGCGTCGAGATTAATGGCAAGGATGCGCTGCCAATCCTGCACATTCATGTCGCCCAGTTTGACGCCGGTAACCGAGACACCCGCGTTGTTGACCAGTACATCGATCTGACCGAATGTGCCTATGGTTGCGCTCACGATGCGCGCCACATCGCTCGGCTGCCCGATGTCCCCTTGAATGGCGCAGGCATCCCCACCTTCGGCCTTGATGTCTCTTACCAGGCGCTGCGCCTCCTCGGCCTTGGCGCGATAGTTGATCGCCACGCGCATGCCGGCGTGCGCCAGTGCCTCGACGATGGCGCGGCCGATGCCTCGCGAGCCCCCGGTGACGATTGCGACCCGATCATCCATTGTCATGGCAGCTATCTCCTCGTGTTTTCCAGCCCGCGGGCGGCGCTATTCCTCGATCTTGAAAACAATCACTTGATTGACCGTCATGCTTCCCGAGCCGGGCTCGAACTTGTATTGCTTGACCGCGTCGAGCACCGAGTTATCGAATATGCCGGGCGGGGTCGCCTCGAGAATCTCGACGTCCGCGACCGTGCCGTGTTCGCTGACGGTGATGCGGACCTTCACTCTGCCCTC
>CAZILI010000269.1:0-351 GCA_964539965.1 uncultured Burkholderiales bacterium
GAGGCAGTTCTCCACGCTGCTCGGCGCAGGCCTCACCATCGAGCAGACGATGAATGCGCTCATCGAGCAGGCCGACAACCAAAACATCAGTCAGGTGCTCGCCGGGGTGCGCGGCGAGGTACTGGCGGGGCAAACCTTGGCCCGCGCGATGTCGAAGTTTCCCAACGTGTTCCCGGAGCTGTATCGCACCTTGGTCGAAGCGGGCGAGAAGTCGGGCCAGCTGAGTCAAGTCATGTTCCGCCTCGCCGATTACACCGAGGAACGTCAGGCCTTGCGGCAGAAGATGAGCCTAGCGCTGGTCTACCCGGCCTTCATCATGGGTGTGGCCGTGCTGCTGGTCGGCTTCCTGCT
>CAZILI010000269.1:361-5875 GCA_964539965.1 uncultured Burkholderiales bacterium
TGCCGAAGGTCGTCTCCGTGTTCGAGCAGACCAAACAGACCTTGCCGCTGCTCACGCGCGCCCTCATCGCCACGAGCGATTTCCTTCGCGCCACCGGAATCTACTGGCTGATCGGGCTGGCGTTCGGCATCTTCTTGTTCGTGCGTGCGCTGCGCCAACCGGCGCTGCGCCTTCGCTTCGATCGCTTTCTGCTGCGGCTGCCTTCGATCGGCAGGCTGGTGCGCGGCATCAACACCGCGCGACTGGGTGCCACACTCGCGATCCTGGTGAATAGCCGGGTGTCCTTGCTGACCGCGCTGCAAGCCGGCGTCGGCGTGGTGAGCAACCTGCCGATGAAGCAGGCTCTTACCGATACCGAGCGCATGGTGCGCGAGGGCGCGAGCCTGTCGCGCTCGCTCGCCAGCACCAAGATGTTCCCGCCGGTCATGATCCACCTGATCGCCAGCGGAGAGGCGAGCGGCAGACTCGACGAGATGCTGGCGCGCGTGTCCACCAACCAAGCGCAAGAGATCGAGCGCCGCATAGCGGCTTTCACCAGCGTGTTCGCCCCGCTCATGATCCTCGTCATGGGCGGTATGGTGCTGCTCATCGTGCTCGCCATCCTGCAGCCGATTTTCGAGTTGAACCAACTCATCAAGTAGCGGCGTCACGCCGATGAGCGCGCTGCGACGTGTGAGGCTGGCCGTGCGCGATGTCTGAACTGCTCGCAGAGTTGGGACTGACCAGGTTTCCGCGGCTGCATCGCGACCTCTGGTTCGCGGCCGCCCTGGCGGCCGGTGTCGTATTTTGGTCTGCGCTCGCGCTGCTCGGTGCGCCGCGCAGTCCCCATGCGCCGACTCCGATGCAAGCGTTTTCTCTGTTGCTGTGGCAACCGCTGCTGGAGGAACTCGTATTTCGCGGACTGGTCCAAGGACAGTTGGCTCACAGCGCTGCGGGAAGGCGCTCGTGGTTGGGATTCAGCCTCGCCAACGTGCTGACATCGCTGCTGTTCTCCGGCCTGCATCTGTGGCGGCACGCGTTGTGGTGGGCAGTCGGGACGTTCGTGCCGTCCCTGTTGTTCGGGTTTTTCCGCGATCGTCACGCCAGCGTGTATCCGTCTGTCCTGCTGCATGCGTATTACAATACCGGCTACTTTCTTACCGCGGGCTTCCCTCCATGACATTTCCCCCTCGCGCATCGCGCCAAGCTGGTTTCACCCTCATCGAGATCATGGTCGTAGTCGTGATCTTGGGCATACTCGCGGCGCTCGTGGTGCCGCGCGTGATGGGGCGCCCGGACGAGGCTCGCATCATCGCGGCCAAACAAGACATCAACGCGATCTTGCAGGCGCTCAAGCTGTACCGGCTGGACAACCACGCCTATCCCTCCACCGAGCAGGGCCTGCAGGCGTTGGTGACCAAGCCCAGCACGCAGCCCGCGCCGCCAAACTGGAAGACCGGCGGCTATCTGGATCGACTACCCAAAGATCCGTGGAACCACGACTACCAATACATCAATCCGGGTGTGCGCAACCCCAACGACGTCGACGTGTTCAGCTTCGGCGCGGACGGCGTGCAAGGCGGTGAAGGCAACGATGCCGACGTCGGGTCGTGGAATTGACTTGACTTGAGCCTGCGGACGGCATCGAACGCGCCATGAGGGAAATCGCGATCGCGCTGGTGTACTCACCTTCGCGCCGGGCGATGCGCGGTTTTACCTTGATCGAAATCCTGGTCGTGATCGTCATCATCAGCATCGTCGTCAGCGTCGCCTCGGTCAATTTCTTCCACGACGACAAGCAGACTTTGAACGACGAGGCCCGGCGCCTGGCGCTGTTGCTCGAGCACGCACGCGACGAAGCCGTACTCACCGGCAAGCTGATCGGTTGGGAGACCGCGGAGTCGGGTTATCAATTCCTGGTGCCGGACGCCGAAGGCAAGTGGCAGACCAAGCGCGACGACGACATCTTGCGCCCCCGCGTGTTCGCTTTGCCGATCACGTGGCGCGAGTTGCGCATCAACGGCGCGCCGGCCAAGCTCACCGATCCCCTGGTGTTCTCCAACGGCAGCAACGCCCTGCCCTTCGATTTGACCTTGGAATTGTCCGGCAACTTGGTCAAAGTGCGTGGCGACGCGCTGGGGCGCGTCAACATCGACTCGGGCCCGGCCACGTGAGGCGCGGCGGCTTCACCTTGTTGGAAGTGCTGATCGCGCTGGCGATCCTGGCCATCGCGCTGGCCGCGGTGTCGCGCGCGACCAGCAGCACCGTGGACACCTCGATCGCGCTCAAGGAACGCATGCTGGCGCTGTGGGTTGCGCAGAATCGCTTGGCCGAGAGTCTCGCGCAGCGGCGTTTTCCGTCCGCGGGCACCAAAGACGGGGAAGCGAGTCAGGCGGGCGAGTTGTTCAAGTGGCGCGAGATCGTGAGCGACACCCCCGAGCCGAAGTTCCGCCGCATCGAGATACAAGTGTACTCACCGGCGCAAGCAG
This sequence comes from uncultured Burkholderiales bacterium, assembly GCA_964539965.1. Taxonomy (GTDB): domain Bacteria; phylum Pseudomonadota; class Gammaproteobacteria; order Burkholderiales; family JALYOK01; genus CAZILI01. The sequence goes on from CAZILI010000269.1 coordinate 2,830, forward strand.
ACCGGGTCGCGGCGCAACTGGTCGGCTACCTCGCCGATCAGCGCTGACCGATGAGACAGCACGCCTCGCGCGGCTTTACGCTGATTGAAATTCTGGTCGCTATGGTCATTTTCGCGATCATGTCGGTGCTTGCCTATCGCGGCCTCACCACCGCGCTGCAAGCGCGCGAGCGCACCGAGCAAGAGAATCGCAAATGGCGCGAACTCGCCCAGTTCTTCGGCCGTTTGGACAGCGACTTCGGCGCCATTGAAAGCCGGCCCATTCGCAATACGTTCGGTCAGCCGCTGGACGCGCTGGTCGGAACCGTAGACAGGCTGCTCGAGACCGACGCGATCCTGAGCTTCACCCGCGCGGGCTTGGCCGGCAACGTCGGCGCGCTGTCGACACCGCAACGGCTGGGCTATCGATTGCGCGACAACGCGGTCGAGTTGGTCCTTTGGCCCGTACTCGATCAGGCGCCGCGCACCGTACCGGAGAAATACAAGCTGCTCGAATCGGTGAGCGAGTTCGGCGTGCGCTATCTCGACTGGAACAACCAGTGGCGCGACTCTTGGCCGATCAACGGCGCGCCGCCGGGCGTGGTGCTGCCGCGCGCAGTCGAGGTGGCGGTCACCCTGGCGAGCGGCGAAAAGCTTTCGCGTTTGTATGCGCTCCCCGAAGGCTAGCCGCGACCTCACCGGCCCGCAGCGCGGTATCGCGATCGTCATGGCGATCTTGATCGTCGCGCTGGCGGCGAGCGCCGCGGCGTTCGCCGCCTGGCAGCAGGGTTTGTGGATACGGCAAACCGAGAATCGCGTAAGCCAAGCGCAAGCGCTCGCGATCACGACCGCGGGAATCGACTTCGCCCGCGCGGTGCTGGCCAAAGACCTGCAGGATCCGGCGAGCGCGCAGACCGATAACCTGGAGGAGCCCTGGGCCAAGTATGCCTTGAGCGTGCCGGTAGAGGGCGGCCAAGTGCAAGGCAAGATCGAGGATCTGCAAGGACGATACAATCTCAACAATGCCGCCGCCAACAACGACCAGATGATCGTGCTGCAGAATCTGCTGCGTGCTCTCAAGCTCGAGCCCGAGCTGGCGGCTGCGGTGCACGACTGGATCGACTCGGACGACGCCACCGAGTTTCCGGGCGGCGCTGAAGACCTCGACTATCTGTCGCGCCGCGAGCCATACCGCACCGCCGGCCGAGTCATCATCGACGTCGAGGAGCTACGGTTCGTGAAGGGTTTCGACGACGAGGTCATCAAGAAACTGCGGCCTTTCGTATGCGCCCTGCCCGCCCAGCCCGGCACGGCTACGCCGATCAACGTCAACACCGCGTCGAAAGAGGTGCTCACCGCGCTGTTCAACGACGTCACCGTGGCCGAGAAACTCATTCAAGCTCGCGAACAGAGCGGTCCGAACGGCGGACCGTTCAAGAGTGACGCGGATTTTGCGGCGCGCACTCAGGGCATCGTGCCGCAACCCGAACCGGGTAAGGGAACCGGCAATCGCGAGCCTGGCCGCGAAACAGCGCAGGCAATACAACCGACGCTGGCGAGGCGGCCGAGCACGGCGCCGTCGACGAGCCATTCTGCGGCGAAGTGGCCCTGGGAGAGCGTGCGGCCCCGCACGCGTCCGGCGCTTGCCGACCGACCCGCAGGATTCTTGCTTGCCTCGTTTTCCCGCGAGGAGGACGGCGAGCACGAAGCGCGCCTGGACATCGCGCAAGCCGAGCAGCCCCCGCAACAGCCGCCGGCACAGGGTGCGCCGCAGAACCCGCCGCCGTCAAACGGTAATTCTCCGGGGGTGAATCCGCCCGGCACCAACCCGCCCGGCGCGAATCCGCCGGGGGCGAATCCACCCGGGGGCGGCGCCAACCCGCCGGCGGCGTTCCCGCAACTGGGCACCGATTACGCCGTCACCAGCAGCTATTTTCTGGTGAGCGCGCGCAGCCAGTTCGGCAGCGTGCAACAAGGCGTGGAAGCGCTCGTGCAGCGCACCGGCCAAGGCTGGCCGCGAGTGCTCATGCTAAGACCCATGGTCAACTGAGCGCGCCAAGATGGCCACCCTTCAGCTCTACATCCCCGAGACCGGAGTCGCCACCGAAGGCGATCCGGTGCTGCGCTTTGCCGAGCGCTCAAAAACCGGCGAGCTGCTGCGCAGCGGAATCGTGCCGATCAAAGAATTGCCGCGTGGAGAGCGGGTCGAGGCCATCGTGCCCGCCTCTCTCGTGCTCGCTACCGAGATCAAGCTTCCCCCCGCGCGCGGCCAACGGCTGCGGCAGATGCTGCCGTTCGCGGTGGAGGAAAAACTCCTCACCGATCCAGAGACCATACAGGTCGCCGTCGGTCCGCGTCTCGCCTCCGGTCTTACGCCCGTGCTGGTCATCGATCGAGCGTGGTTGCAATCGATGATCGACGCGCTGCAGGCCGTTGGCCTGCGCCCCGATCGCGTGATTTCGGAGGCGAGCCTGCCCGAGCTGGAGGCAAACGCGTGGACGCTCATCTGGAGCGGCTACGACGGCGTAGTGCGCACCGATGCTCACGTCGGCCTCGCGCTGGACGCGGGCGGAGAAGACGGCGTGCCGCTCGCGCTCGCGCGCGCGCTGGGGGACGCCAAACTCGCCGGCCGCGCGCCCGAGCGCATCATCGTGCGCGTGGCGGGTGAGAACACACCGATACCGGACTTGCCGCGTTGGTCCGAAGTGCTCGGCGTGCCGGTCGCGCGCGGCCAGGATTGGGAATGGGCGCCACGCTTCGTCAATCTCGACGCGGCGATCAATCTGCTGCAGGGCGAGTTCACTCCGTTCGCGAGCTTGCGTGAATTGGTGCCGCGCTTGAAGCCTGTGTGGGCGCTGGCCTTGATGATACTCGGGGTGCAGATCGTCGCCACCAGCGTCGATTGGTGGCGCGTGAAGCGCGAAGGCCGCGCGATCGCCGCCGAAATGGAGCGGACCTTTCGCCAGGCCTTTCCGGAAGCGAAGACCGTAGTCGACGCGCCGTTGCAGATGGAGCGCAACCTCACCGGCTTAAGGCGCGCCAGCGGACAATTCGAACCAAGCGACTTC
>CAZILI010000270.1:0-5874 GCA_964539965.1 uncultured Burkholderiales bacterium
TCCGCCAATAGCGACTCCGGATCGTCCAGCTTAGCCGCCTTGGCGACGTGACCCATCTCTTCGACCACGATCATGGCCGTCTCTTGATCGAGCACTTGGTTGATGGTCGCCATCTGCCCCATTTTCATGAGCACCTTGATGACATCGGCCGCTTTGACGGCCATCTTCTGTGCCAACGCCCCCACCGTGATGGTCTCCGCCACGGCCACCTCTCGCACGATAGGCTCGGTCGGCGCGACGAACGACGTGGCCAGCGTCTCTTCCTCGGTCTTGTGGCGCGTCTTGCGATGGTCGCGCCAGCCGGCGCCGCCGGCGTCGCCGCGTGTCTTGATGGCGCGCTTCTTGGCGCTTTCGTCCACCCAAGTCACGGTCGTCTTGGGAGCCTTCTTTTCCGCCTTCTTGGCCTCTTTGCCCTTGGCCTCGGGTTTGACCGTCGGACGGTGCAACGTGCCGTCGGTCGGCGCCGCCGGCGCCGCTGCGGCATCGGCCGGCGCTTCCGCTTGCACGGCCGGCGCGGCCGGGCTCACCGCGGGTGCGGCTTCGGCAGGCGGCGCGCCTTCGGCCGGCTTCGCTTCCGCGGTTTCTTCCTTCTTCGGGCGGGCGCGTTTCTTCTTCTCCGCCGCATCCTCGGCCTGACGCGCCAGCAGCTCGGAGTGCTTGCGCGCCTCTTCCTCACGCAGCGCAAGCTCGCCGGCGTCGATCACGATCACCGGCTTGGCTTCGGTCGCTTCCACGACCGGCGGGCCCTCCGGCGCGTCGCGCTTGACCAGCACGCGCTTCTTGCGCACTTCGACTTGGATGGTGCGCGCCTTGCCCGAGGCGTCGGACTTCTTGATTTCGGTGGTCTGTTTGCGCGTGAGAGTGATCTTGTTCTTCGCCTCTTTGCTGCCGTGCGATTGACGCAAATACTCCAGCAGTTGCGCCTTGTCCTGCTCGGTGAGCATGTCCTCCGCGGCAGCCTTGTTCACTCCGGCCGCCTTCAATTGCTCGAGCAGCAGAGCGGGCGGCAGCTTCAGCTCGTTCGCGAATTGGTTAACACTGGTTTGCGCCATAGCTTTCCTACTGTGATTGTTCGGTCTCGAACCAAGGTGCGCGCGCCGTCATGATGAGCTGTTTGGCGCGCTCCGCCTCGATGCCGGTCAGCTCGGTCAAATCATCCACCGCTAAATCGGCCAGCGCTTCCATCGTGGTGACGCCCTTGGAGGCCAGCAGCCGCGCCGTTTGGTTGTCCATGCCTTCCATGTTGAGGAGGTCCTCCGACGCGCTCTCCACACTCTCTTCCGACTTAATCGCATCGGTCAGCAATGCGTTGCGCGCGCGGCTGCGCAGCTCGCTCACCGTGGCTTCGTCGAAGGCCTCGATTTCCATCATCTCGGCGATCGGCACGTAGGCCACTTCCTCTATGGTGGAAAAGCCCTCTTGCACCAATATGTCGGCCACCTCCTCATCCACGTCCAGTCGCTGCATGAACAGCTGACGCGTGCTGCTGAATTCCTCCTCGCTCTTGGTCTTGGCTTCCGCGATGGTCATGATGTTGAGTTCCCATCCCGTTAGCTCGGAGGCGAGGCGCACGTTCTGCCCGGCTCGGCCGATCGACTGCGCGAGCTGATCTTCTTCCACCACCACGTCCATGCTGCGCTTTTCCTCGTCGACCACGATCGAACTCACTTCCGCGGGCGCCAACGCGCTGATCACGAACTGCGCCGGATCATCGTTCCACAGGATAATATCGACCCGCTCACCGGCCAACTCGTTGGTCACCGACTGCACGCGCGAGCCGCGCATGCCGACGCAAGTACCGATCGGATCGATCCGTTTGTCATTCGACTTGACCGCGATCTTGGCGCGCATGCCGGGGTCACGGGCGGCGGCACGGATCTCCAGCAAGCCCTCTTCGATCTCCGGCACTTCGAGCTCGAACAGCTTGACGATGAACTCCGGTGCGACGCGCGAAAGAATCAGCTGCGGACCACGGCTGGTGCGATCGACTTTCATCAGGTACGAGCGCACGCGGTCGCCGATGCGGAGATTCTCCTTCGGGATCATCTGATCTTTCGGCAACAGGGCCTCGAGTCGTCCCGACTCGATGATGGCATTGCCTCGGTCCATACGCTTGATGGTGCCGGTGACCAAGAACTCCTTGCGGTCGAGGAAATCGTTCAGGATTTGCTCGCGTTCGGCGTCGCGGATCTTCTGCAAGATGACCTGCTTTGCCGCCTGCGCGCCGATGCGGCCGAAATCCACCGGCTCCAGCGGCTCTTCGTAGTAGTCGCCGATGTTGAGAGTTAGCTCCGGGTGATCTTCGGCGATTTCTTTGGGCATCATCTGCTGCGCCGGCAACTCGAACTCTTCTTCCGGCACGATGCGCCAGCGACGGAACGCGTTGTGGCTCCCGTCTTCGCGGTTGATCTCGACGCGCACGTCGATGTCTTCTTGGTAGCGCTTCTTGGTCGCCGAAGCGAGCGCCATTTCCAGGGCCAAGAACACGGTGTCGCGCGCCACGTTCTTCTCACGGGCTAGCGCGTCGACGAGCAGCAGCACTTCACGACTCATGTAATCTCCTCAAACGTTGGGCACCAAGCGCGCTTTGTCGATGTTGGCAAGCTCGATGGCCACATCCTTGTCAAGTGTCTGCAACCGCACCACCCCCGCCTCGAGCGCGCCCAGCACACCGGTGAAGTTGCGCTGTCCGGCCACAGGAATCCGCAGCTTGATATGCGCGCGCTCGCCGCGAAAGCGCTCGAAGTGCTGCGGCTTCTTGAGCACGCGATCCAGCCCCGGCGACGACACTTCGAGTCGATCGTAGTCCACGCCCTCCACGGTCAGGAAGCGCGACAATTGATTGCTCACCAATGCGCAATCGTCCAGCCTTACCCCGGCAGGCTTGTCGATAGTCACTTGCAGCTTGCCTCGACTCGCCCACAGGCAGTCGACCAGCTCATAGCCCAAAGCCTCGAGCGTCGGTTCCAACAGAGCCGCTAGATCCCTCATTGCAATACACAAACAAAAAATGGGCGCGACGCCCATTTTCTGGTTTCTTCTAAGCAAAGCGGAATTATATCAAAAGACTACGGGCGACACACTCGTATCCGAGCGCCGCGTCGGCGGGACCTCTAACCGCCGGCGATCGCCCCGACGATGAGCAGTGCTTCCGTCCCCGCCGCCACCGGCTCAGGCAAGGGTGCCTCCGGCGGCTCATGGGACAAGTCCATTCCGCAGGCAAACAAGCGCAACCTCGAGCGGCGGTGCATGCTACGCCGATCGCGCACGGTTCCGCGCAGCATCGGGTAGCGTGCCTCCAACGCGTCGAATACGCCCCGCTGCGTGACAGGCGTCGGCACGTCCAACGTCACCTCACCTATCACCCCGCCAGATCGCGCAATCCGGCTGGCAGTACGACTCTTATCACGGGTCACGGGTTCCCCAGGGTCTGCACCTCGACGGAAAGCACCGCGGGAAGGTCGCGCGCGATCGGCTGCCAATGGTCGCCCGCGTCACAGGAAGCGTAAACCTGCCCCCCGGTGGTGCCGAAATAGACACCACACGGGTCGAGCGAGTCGACCGCCATGGCGTCGCGCAGCACGTTGACGTAGCAATCTTGCTGCGGCAGCCCGTCGGTAAGCGCCTCCCAGTCGTTGCCGCCGCTGCGGCTACGAAACACGGGTAGCCTGCCTTCGAGCGGAAAGTGCTCCGTGTCGCTCTTGATCGGCACCACGTAGATCGTATCGGGCTCGTGAGCGTGCACATCGATGACGAAGCCAAAGTCGGTCGGGAGATTACCGCTCACTTCGTACCACGATTCACCGGCGTCGTCGCTGCGCATCACGTCCCAGTGCTTCTGCATGAACAATACGTTGGGGCGCGATCGATGCATCGCCAGGCGATGCACGCAATGCCCGACTTCTGCTTCGGGGTCGGGAATGTACTGCGAGCGCAGGCCGCGGTTGATCGGCCGCCAGCTCGCGCCGGTGTCGTCACTGCGAAACGCCCCGGCGGCGGAAATGGCGACAAACATCCGCGCGGAGTTCGCCGGATCGAGCAGGATCGTGTGCAGGCACATGCCGCCCGCGCCGGGATGCCACGACGGACCCGACTCGTGGCCGCGCAGACCGGCAAGCTCCTGCCAGGTCTTGCCGCCGTCCGCGGAGCGAAACAGCGCGGCGTCTTCCACCCCGGCATGCACGGTCTCGGGATCGCTACGGGAAGGCTCGATGTGCCACACGCGCTTGAACTCCCACGGACGTAGCGTGCCGTCGTACCACTGATGGGTGCCGGGCTCGCCCTGGTAGGTGAATTCATTGCCGACGACTTGCCAGGTATGTCCGCCGTCATCGGAGCGCTGCATACTCTGCAAGGAAAGGGCAACCCATGAGCGCGATCCGGGTCTTGGTGGGAACACGCAAAGGTGCGCCTACGCCTGCGGCAAGCCGGGAACGTCTTTCACCGGCCGAATCTCCACCGTGCCGATACGCGCGCCCGGAACGCGGCCCGCGATCGAGATCGCGGCGTCGAGATCGGCCGCCTCTATCAGGAAATATCCGCCCAACTGCTCGTGCGTCTCGGCATAAGGCCCGTCGGTCACGATCCGCTTGCCCTCGCGCACCCGTACACAAGTCGCCGTTGCGGTCGACAGGAGGGGCGCGGCGACATACTGCCCCGGCGTCTTGATTTCGTGCGCCAGCCGTATCGACTCTTGCAGCATGCGCGCGGCTTCCCCCTCGTCGAGCGCTGCCAGCCGCTCTTCGTTGTGATACACAAGCAAGACGTACTTCACGAGTCACTCTAGATTAAGGTGCCAAATCCCTGACCGGGCGTACTTCTATACTGCCTACGCGCGCTGGCGGAATCTTCGACGCGACTTGAATTGCTTCGTTCAAGTCATTGGCTTCAATTAGATAAAAGCCTGCCAGCTGCTCCTTGGTCTCGGCGAACGGGCCATCCACGACTGACACTTTACCGGCGCGCACGCGCACCGTGGCCGCGGATCGTATCGGATACAGAGCCTCACCTCCGATGATGGTGCCGGCTTGGCGCAGCAGGGCGCCGAACGCGAGGCACTCAGCGTCGGGAACGGCGGTGGGATCTTCCATGTACACCAGGCACGCATATTTCACGATTCGACTCCGTTGTCCAGAAGGGGCAAAGCCTATCAGCTAGTCGGTCGAGCAGCCTCTACTTCGACACGCTGGGAAAGAATCTCTCTGAAGCGCGGCTTCTGTCCTACGACGCCAATTCCGCCAGCCGGCGCGCGAGGAAGCGCCGCTCGGGTTCGAGTTGAGTCAAGTCGAGCGCTCGTTGATAGGCGCTGCGCGCCGCTTCGACCCGCCCCAAGCGCCGGCACAAGTCGGCTCGGGCCGCATGAGCGAGGCGGTACTGGGCGAGCTCACCGCGAGCCAATAGCGCGTCGATGAGCTGTAGGCCGGCCAGTGGGCCGTCGCGCATCGCCACCGCGACGGCTCGATTCAGCTCGACCACGGGCGACGGACCGGCGCGCAGCAATGCATCGTACAGCGCGACGATTTGCCCCCAGTCGGTGGCGGCCGCATTCGGGGCCTGCGCGTGTACCGCGGCGATGGCCGCTTGTATGGTGTACTCCCCGACCTGCTCCGCGCTCAAAGCCCGCCCGACCCACGCCGCGCCTTCCGCGATCTGCTCTCGATTCCACAGGCTGCGGTCTTGCTCTTCCAACAGAATGAGATCACCCGAGGCGGAAACGCGGGCGCTGCGACGCGAGTCATGCAGCAACATCAAGGCGAGCAGCCCCATGGCCTCCGGTTGCGGGAGCAGATCGACCAAGAGCCTGCCGAGCCGTATGGCCTCTCCGCTCAAGTCGGCGCGGGTGAGCGCCTCGCCCGAAGACGGCGTATAGCCTTC
>CAZILI010000271.1:0-5869 GCA_964539965.1 uncultured Burkholderiales bacterium
TCGACAAGTACGCGCCCTACTTCGACTCGCTCGAAACCGCCACCCAGGAAATCGCCGGTCATGCCTTCCACATCGTGCTGGGGCGCGGCTTTCGCTTTGCCGTCTATCGCGACCGTGTGCTGCGCGAGGTGAGAGACCGGTACTACGCGATCCCGAGCCACCTGCCGGTCGGCGGCTGCGCGCTCTGCGAGCGTTACTTTTCGGACCGCACGTGCGCACGCTAGCCGACCTCATCCGCCTAGCGCGGCCGCTGCAATGGGTAAAGAATCTATTCGTGCTGACCGGCGTGTTGTTCGGCCACGCCTGGTCGGAGACGGCGAAACTGGCGCCTGCCCTGGCCGCAACCGTCGCCTTTTGCCTCGTCGCGAGCGCGGTCTACGCGTTCAACGACATCGCCGACCGCGATCGCGACGCCTTGCACCCCGTCAAGCGCCAACGTCCACTCGCCGCGCGACGCTTGAGCGTGCCCACCGCGGCGGGGTTCTCGGTAACCTTCGCCGCGGCCGGTTTTGCCTGTGCGCTGCTGGCCTCCGCCCAAGTCCTCTGGCTGATCCTCGGCTATCTGGCGCTGAACCTGGCCTACTCCGCGCGATTGAAGCATGTGCCGGTTTTGGACGTCTTTGCGATCGCGGCCGGGTTCATGCTGCGCATTCTGGCGGGGACGTTCGGCATCGGCATTCCGCCCTCGCATTGGCTCCTCATCTGCGGCATGATGATCGCGCTGTTTCTCGGCTTCACCAAGCGACGCGCCGAGTTGGCCAGCTCGCACGACGACCGACACGCGCAGCGCGGCGTGCTGCAGCATTACGACCCGGCACTGCTCGATTCCCTAATTACGATCACCGGCACCGGTACGGTCATCACCTACGCGCTGTATAGCCTGAGCCGCGAAACGATTGCCATGCACGGCACGGCGAACTTGATCTACACGGTGCCCCTGATCGTTTATGGCGTGATGCGGGTCATCTATCGCCTGCACGCGGTGGGGCAAGGCGAGAACCCTGCACGCGAGCTATTGGGCGACCCGCATCTGGTAGTGACCTTTCTGCTTTGGGTGGCGTTGACCGCCTACCTGATTTACTAAGGAACCTCTGCACAAGTCCTTCATGAGTCTCGGTCTTCGGCTGGTCATTGTGTCGCTACTCGCCGCCGTCTGGTTTGCCCTCCTCGGCGCGCGCCATTTGATGAAACCCGACGAAGGTCGCTACGCGCAGATCGCTCGCGAAATGGCGGTGTCCGGCGATTGGCTTACGCCCCGACTGAATGCGATCAAGTACTTCGAGAAACCTCCGCTGCAGTACTGGGCCACAGCGGCGGCCTTCAAGGCGTTCGGCTCGAGCGAGTGGACCGCGCGCCTCTGGACAGGCGCGACGGGATTCTTGGGACTGCTCGCCGTGTATTTCGGCGCCGCCCGCTTGTTCGGAGCGTGGGCCGGCTTCTACTCGACGTCGTTCTTGGCGTCTACGACCTACTACTACTCGCTCGCACACATCAACACGCTCGATATGGGTTTGAGTTTTTTCCTTACCCTCGCGCTGGTCGGCTTTCTGCTGGCGCAGCACAGCCCGCGGGCGAGCCGCACTGAGCGAAATTGGATGCTGCTGGCCTGGGCCGCGACAGCGCTCGCCGCGTTGAGCAAGGGCCTGGTCGCCATCGTCATACCGGCTAGCGTGCTGATCTTATATAGCCTCGCACAGCGCGATTTCTCCCCCTGGCGGCGGCTACACCTGCGCTGGGGAATTCCGCTATTTTTGCTGATCGCGGCGCCGTGGTTCGTCGCGGTGTCATGGGTCAACCCGGAGTTCCCCTACTTCTTCTTCGTACACGAGCACCTGCTGCGCTACACGAGCCATCTTCACCGCCGAGACGAACCATTATGGTTCTTCGTGCCGATTCTGCTCTTAGGCCTACTGCCCTGGCTGGTGACACCGTTTCGCGCCCTCCTCGCCGCGAGGTCGCACGGTACCGCACGCGGCGAATTCTCGGCGCCGACGTTCTTGCTGGTTTGGGTCGGCTTCGTGTTCGCGTTCTTCTCGTTGTCGGGCTCGAAGCTGCCGGCCTATCTCTTGCCGTTGTTTCCCGCCCTCGCCCTGCTCACCGGCCTGTGGCTTGCCCGTACCCCTGCCGGCGCCCTGTGGCCTGACTTCTTGCCGGCGAGCGCGCTCGGCGCAGTGCTGCTTGCGCTCACTCCGTGGCTGCTGCAGCGCGCTCAACTGCACGAGCGAGCCGAGCTTTATCTGCGCTTCGCTCCCTGGCTGATTGCGGCCTTCGCCAACTTGCTCGCCGGCGGACTGCTCGCCGCCTGGCTGTGCCGGCGCGGGCATAAGACGCAGGCACTTGCCGCATTCGCCGCCTGCGGTGTAGTGGCCGCAACCTTGGGGCAATTGGGCTATCAAGCGATGTCGCCTTCCAATTCCGCTTTCCACATCGCCCAACAGATGCGTGCGCGCATCGCCGCGCACCGACCGTTCTACAGCGTGCGCAGCTACGACCAAACCCTGGGCTTCTATTTGAGCCGAACCTTTACCTTGGTCGATTTCAAGGACGAACTCGAATTCGGCCTGCAGCAAGAACCGCAGCTCGCCGTTCCTGACCTCGATGAATTCAAGCGGCGCTGGCGTGAAGCCGGGCCGGCTTACGCCGTCATGGAGCCCGGTCTGTACGAAGAATTCGCGCGCGAGGGGCTGCCGATGCGCGTGCTGGCGCGCGATTTGCGGCGTGTTATTATCGCCACGCCATGACCGTAGCGAGCTTTGCCTTAATCCTCAGTGGTGTGTTGCTGAATGCGCTCGCGCAACTCCTGCTCAAGGCCGGCACCAACAGCATCGGGCAGCCCTCGCTTAGCTTCGAGAACGCGATTTCCTTGGCCTGGCGGTTCGCGACCGAGCCCCATATCCTCGGCGGTATCGCTTGCTATGTGGTAAGCGTCGTACTGTGGATACTGGCGTTGTCGCGCGTGGAAGTGAGCGTAGCCTACCCGATGCTCTCCATCGGCTACGTGGTCACCTCCCTCGCCGCTTGGTATTGGCTAGGCGAGTCGGTCAGCGCGATGCGGCTCATCGGCATCGGCATCATCGTGGTCGGCGTTTTTGTCGTGGCGCGTTCGTAGTGGCCTTTCTGCCGTTTACCCGACCCTACATCGACGAGGAGACCATCGCCCAAGTCGCGGCGACTCTGCGCTCGGGTTGGGTCACCAGCGGCCCGAAGGTGCGCGAATTCGAGCACGCGTTGAGCGAGTACTGGGGCGGGCGGCCGGTACGCGTCTTCAGCTCCGCCACCGCCGCGTTGGAAGTGGCGCTGCAAGTCTGCGGCATCGGGCCGGGTGACGAAGTGATCACTCCGGCGCAGAGTTTTTTCGCCACCGCCAACGTGATCGGCAGGGTCGGCGCGCGCCCCGTCTTCGTCGACGTCGATCTGTACACGCGCAATCTGGATCTCGATCAAGCCGAGGCCGCCATCACCCCTCGCACTCGCGCGGTGCTGCCGGTGCATTTTTCCGGGCTCGCCGTCGACATGGACCGCTTGCACTCGCTCGCCGCCCGCCATCGTCTGCGCGTGGTGGAGGACGCGGCGTTGGCGATGGGCGCGGCCTGGCGCGGCCGGCGTATCGGCAGTCTTGGCGATGTGAGTGCATTTAGCTTTCACCCCAACAAGAATCTGACCACGATCGAAGGCGGTGCGTTGAGCTTCAACCATCCGGCGGACGCCGCGTTGGCGGAGAAGCTACGCTTTCACGGCATCACCCGCTTGCCGGACGGCACGCGCGATGTCGACGTGGCCGGCGGAAAATTCAATTTGCCCGACATCAACGCCGTGGTCGGCATCAACCAGCTCAAACACCTCGACGCCTGGAACGAGACGCGGCGCGCGCTCGCTTACCGCTATCTCGAGCGCCTTGTCAGCGATCCTCCGTGCGTGTTGCCGGCGCGCGGCGACGCCGGACACAGCTGGAACATGCTGACCGTTCTTTTGCCGCTGGAGGCGCTCGCCATCACGCGCAAGCAGTTCATCGAGGCGATGCGCGAGCGCGACATCGGCGTCGGCATCTCATACGAGGCGCTGCACCTCACCACTTTGTACCGCCGCTTGGGCTATCGCGAGGGCGACTTCCCCAACGCCGAGCGCATCGGTCGCGAGACCGTGAGCCTGCCGCTGTTTCCACAGATGAGCATCGCCGACGTCGATCGGGTGTGCGAGGCGGTGAGCGACGTCCTTCACGCGAGCAAGCGATGAGCGCGCCGCAGTTATCGGTGGTGATCCCCGTGTACAACGAAGAGGCCGGCCTCGGCGCCCTGTTTGCACGCTTGTATCCGGCGCTGGATGCGCTGCGCACGAGCTACGAGATCGTCTTCGTCAACGACGGCAGCGCGGACCGTTCGGCCGCTTTGCTGCGCGAACAATATCAACGGCGGCCCGAGGTAACGCGCGTGGTGCTGCTGAACGGCAACTTCGGTCAGCACATCGCCATCATGGCGGGGTTCGAGCACTGCCGCGGCGAGCGCATCGTGACCTTGGACGCGGACTTGCAGAATCCGCCGGAGGACATCGCCCAGCTGCTCGCCAAGATGGATCAAGGTCACGACTACGTCGGCAGCATCCGCCGCCTGCGGCATGACACGGCGTGGCGCAAGCTCGCCTCGCGGCTGATGAATCGGCTGCGCGAGCGCTTTACGCGGGTGCACATGACCGACCAAGGCTGCATGCTGCGCGCCTACAGTCGACAAATCATCCAGGCCGTCACGCACTGCAACGAGGTCAATACCTACATTCCGGCGCTCGCCTACACCTTCGCCAGCAACCCGACCGAGATCGAGGTCGGACACGAAGAGCGCCGCGCCGGCGTGTCGAAGTACAACCTATACCGGCTGATCCGGCTTAACTTCGACCTCATTACCGGATTCTCCATCGCGCCGCTGCAGCTGTTCTCCATGTTCGGCATCGCGATATCCATGCTGTCGGCGGTGTTCTTTGTGTATCTGGTGATTCGCCGCTTGATCGTGGGACCCGAAGCGGAGGGGCTGTTCACGCTGTTCGCGGTCGCGTTCATTCTGATCGGCATCGCGCTGTTCGGCATCGGGCTGCTGGGTGAGTACGTCGGGCGGATCTACGTCCAAGTGCGTCAGCGCCCGCGCTACCTCGTCCAGGCGGTGCTGGAGCAGCCCGACGCGCAGCCGCAGGCCGACGAGGAAATCCCGTCCGTGGCCTTCGCCACGCGGCTCGCGCCCTCGGCCTCGCGCTCGCCGCCACGCTAGCAGGCTGCCATGGCCAGCGCGGTCGTGTTCGCCTACCACAACGTGGGAGTGCGCTGCCTGGCGGTGCTGCTCGCGCACGGCGTCGACGTGCGGCTGGTACTGACGCACGACGATGATCCCAACGAGCGCATATGGTTCGAGAGCGTGCGCGCGCGCGCGCAAGTGAACGACATCGAGTGCATCGCGCCCGCCAATCCCAACGCGCCGGAGATCGCGGCCAAGATCGCGGCACTCGCGCCGGATTTTATTTTCTCTTTCTACTACCGCCAAATGCTCGGCGCGCCGCTGCTCGCGCTCGCCCGCCGCGGCGCGCTCAACATGCACGGCTCGCTGCTGCCGCGCTACCGAGGCCGCGCGCCCGTCAATTGGGCGATCCTCAAGGGGGAGAAACAGACCGGCGCGACTTTGCACTACATGGTGCAGAAACCCGACGCCGGCGACATCGTCGAACAGCAGGCCGTGCCCATCCTGCCGGACGACGTTGCGCTCGAGGTGTTCAATAAGGTCACGACGGCTGCCGAAATCGCGCTCGATCGCGCCCTGCCTCGCTTGCTCGACGGATCGGCGCCGCGGCTGCCGTGTACGGCGTCTGGCGAATTAACGACGCATCGCTCGAC
>CAZILI010000272.1:0-5864 GCA_964539965.1 uncultured Burkholderiales bacterium
CCAGGCGATCGCCTCGCCCTCGCGGTCCGGGTCGGTCGCGATGTAGACCCGATCGACACGCTTGGCGGCTTCCGCGATCGCCTTGACGTGTTTTTCGTTGCGCTCGATGAGCTGATACTTCATCGCAAAAGCATCGCTGGGATCGACTGCACCTTGTTTGGGCACGAGATCGCGGACGTGCCCGTAGGACGCAAGTATCTCGAAGCCCGCGCCCAAGTACTTCTTCAAGGTCTTCGCCTTGGCAGGGGACTCGACGATCAGTAGATTTTCCGACATGCAGCGCCGGTGCTAAGTGATTGAGGCTCCGCCGACTTTTTCACCGTCTCGACAGCGCTCGCGGCATTGCGCGTCGGCGTTCGGGCCTTAACTTCCTGAGAAGGAAGCGCATGATAAGTAGAAATTTGGGTCTTCGCAACCAAGCGCCGCCACCGGGTTGCGCTGACGCGGGTCAGTTACGCTTGATGAGGCGCTGGTATTTGCCGCCTGGCACTGCGGCTACCAAGCCAGCGAGTTCGAGCCGCAGCAAGCCTGCCAGCACGGCTTCGGTTCGCATGCCGCTGCGGGCGACGATGCTGTCGATCGGCTCGGGATCAAGGCTCACGTGGCGCAGCAGGGGATCCTCGTCGGAGTGGGCTTCGGCCGGTGTGGCAGGCGCTACTGAAGGGGTCGGCAAACTGAGTTCCTCCAGGATGTCCTGCGCACTCTCGACGAGCTTGGCCCCCTGTTTGATCAAGCGATGACAGCCTTTCGACAACGTCGAGTGGATCGATCCCGGTATGGCGAAGACCTCGCGTCCGTGCTCGGCCGCCAGTCGCGCGGTGATGAGGGATCCGCTGGATAGTGCCGCTTCGACCACCAAACAGCCGAGGCTCAAGCCGCTGATGATGCGGTTGCGTCGCGGGA
Organism: uncultured Burkholderiales bacterium; assembly: GCA_964539965.1. GTDB lineage: Bacteria > Pseudomonadota > Gammaproteobacteria > Burkholderiales > JALYOK01 > CAZILI01. The sequence goes on from CAZILI010000272.1 coordinate 904, forward strand.
AGTTGGCGCCGAGAGCGGGGGTGCCGAGCGGGAACTCCGACACGATCGCGCCGCGTTCGGCCAGCTGGTGGGCGAGCGCGCGATTGCGCGCCGGGTAGACGCGGTCGAGGCCGGTGCCCACGACTGCCAGAGAGCCGGCGCCGCCAGCCAACCCGCCACGGTGCGCGGCCGCGTCGATCCCCAGTGCGAGGCCACTCACCACGGTGAGGCCGCTTTGACTGAGCAGCTGCGCGAAGGCCTCGGCATTGGCTTCCCCCTGCGGAGTTGCGTTGCGACTGCCGACGATGGCGATGGCCGGCTGTTGTAGCAGTTCCACTCGGCCTTTGACGTAGAGCATGGTGGGGGGATCGAAAGTCTGCAGAAGCCGAGCGGGATAGGCCGAGTCGGCCAGGGTAACGAGGTGGTGATAGACCGAGGAGGCAAGCCAGTCGAGGGCAACTTTCACGGCATCGGGCGGGCATCCGGCTTGGATGCGGCGCGCGAGGTTTTCGCCGACGATGCCCGTTAGAGTCGAATAGCTCGCCGCCAGCGCTTGCTCGGGCGAGCCGAGTACGCTCAGTAGCTTGCGCACAGACGCATCCCCGAGCCCGGGCACGAGGCCTAGCTTGAGCCAGGCCTCGAGTTCAGCGGTAGGGGGCACGGATGTCGCGGGGAGCCGAGCGCGATTTCAGGCCGCTGGCCTCAAGGCGCGCTCGTGAACCGAATCAGCCGCCCGGGGTTTGCACCACGTCACCGAGTTGGAACTGCCGGGTGCTTTGCATCACCAGCGCGTAGGAGATCTGATCGAACACGCGAAACACGAAGATCAACCCGATGCGCTCGTCGGGCAGCTTGACGCGTTTCTTGCGGTCCGCTTCGGATTTCACAGTGATGCCGTGCCGGTACGCCGCGAGCACGTGGCCGACTTCCATGTTGTCGCGCTTGCCCAGATTGATGGTGATGATCGCGTTCTGCCCGACTTCGTTGACGGCGCCGTACGCGGAGACGACGCGCCCGGAGATAGGCCGCTCGGGCGCGTGCGGAACGTAGTTGATTATCGTGTCTTGGTCTTCGGCTATTTTCACCAGCCGGTCGCCGCGGTTGATTTCCAGGCGCGCGCGGAGGATCTCGACCGTCGCCGGCTCGCCCGGCTTCTTGACGACGGCCTCGCCCAAGTAGAAGGCTTCGTGCGCGATGATCTTGTCGGTGTCCGGATCGCGCAACGCTTTGCTCGGGCGATACAGGTTCCAATTACGCGCCGGGTCGCTGCCGATGCCTTCGACATAGGCTTTGTCGCCCGTGCCGATGATCACCCGACTATCCTCGGTGGCCACGATGTACGGTGCGTTGGCGAGCCCTTCCTCGGCGATGACGAGCGGTTTGCTCAAGAACGGTTCGATCGCGGAGGCGGGGATGCTCGGGATGGCATCGGCTGCGATGCCCGATTCGCGTATTTGTGGCGTCACGCGCACCGTCGAATCGTCGACGATTCGCCCCGCCCGCTCGAGCAGAAGACGAGGGGATGTGCCGCTGCGATCGAGGACGATCGCGTCCCCGGGGTAAATCCAGTGCGGATCCTTGATCTGCGGGCGATTCAGATGCCAGATCTCGGGCCAGCGCCAGGGACTCTTAAGGAACTTGCCGGAGATGTCCCACAGGGTGTCGCCCTTAACTACGACATAGCGGTCGGGAGCGTTTTCCTTCAGCAGAAGTTCGTCTGCCACCGCGAAGCGCGGGCCAAATCCCATCAATAGCAGTAGCGATATAATGAGCCGGATCATGTTTCGGATACCTTTTGACGTGGTCTTGTCGCTCCCCAAGGCGACGCTTTCTCTCAAGCGGCGAGCAATTCTAAAGTGTTTCCGCAAATTGTGCACATAATCGCTTAAATTAGCAAGAGTTTCATGGCGGTCCTCGACATCCTACATTATCCCGATCCACGGCTGCACATCGTTGCAAAACCCGTCCAATCAGTCGACGACGAGATCAAGCGTTTGGTGGCGGACATGGCGGAGACCATGTATTCAGCCCCCGGTATCGGGTTGGCGGCCATCCAGGTCAATGCCCCGCTACAAGTGATCGTTATCGATGTGAGCGAGACTCGGGATCAGCTGAAAACTTTTATTAATCCGATCATTACCACGCTGGAGGGCGAGCAGGAGCGCGAAGAGGGTTGCCTGTCGGTGCCCGGCATCTACGACAGGGTAAAACGAGCTGAGCGCATTGTGGTGGACGCTCTGGATCGCGACGGGAATCCGTTTTCGCTACCGGCCGAGGGGCTGCTGGCGGTTTGCATCCAACACGAGGTCGATCATCTTCACGGCAAGGTGTTCGTGGAGTATTTGTCCCAGCTCAAGCAGGTTCGCATCCGCACGAAGCTCAAGAAGGCGCAACGCAAGAGTGCCTAGCCCGGGGACGACCCGTCGATATGCAGCTTGCTTTCGCCGGCACGCCTGAGTTCGCCGCCGTCGCGCTGGCGCGCTTGATCAGCGCCGGGCGAGAGATTGTGTTAGTCCTTACTCGGCCTGACAAGCCCGCCGGTAGGGGGCTTAAGGCTATGGCATCGCCGGTTAAGACGCTCGCGCAAGCGCACGGCCTGCGGCTTTTTCAGCCCGCGAGCTTGAAAACGGCCGACGCCCAGCGCGAAATCGTGCAGGCGCGCCCGGATGTTCTAGTGGTGGCCGCCTATGGCCTGATACTCCCGCCGGCGGTACTCGACATTCCACCCCTGGGCTGTCTCAATATCCATGCATCGTTGCTGCCCCGCTGGCGCGGCGCTGCGCCCATTCAGCGTGCGATACTGGCGGGCGACGAGGTCACGGGCATCACGATCATGCAAATGGATGCCGGCTTGGACACGGGCCCGATGCTGCTGCAAGAGCAGGTGCCGATCGAACCGTCAGATACCGCTTCCAGCCTGCACGACAAGCTCGCCGGGGTCGGCGCGGAACTCATTGTGAGAGCGCTGGATGAGGCAGAGCGCGGGACCTTGCGGCGCGCCGCGCAACCCGTCGAGGGCGCGACTTATGCTGCCAAGATCGATAAACGCGAAGCCTTGATCGATTGGCACCTTTCCGCAGAGGCGATCGCCCGTCGCGTTCGAGCCTTCGACCCCTACCCAGGCGCGTACACGACGTTGGATGGGGACCCTCTAAAGCTCTGGTCTGCGTTGCCGGCACCGGCACGTGCCGGTGGCGACGCAACACCGGGAGAGCTGGTCGGTGTGACCGACGAGACGATGCTGGTTGCCTGCGGGCAGGGCACCCTCGCGGTGCGAGAACTGCAGCGCGCAGGAGGCAAGCGCCTGGCCGCGGGCGCCTTCGCGCGCGGCTTCGCCATTGCGCCCGGCACTCGCCTGGGAACTTGAAACTGGGCGGCGCGTCGGAATATTCCACTGTAGCAACGGCTATGAGAGGGAAGCTCGAATGTTCGGCAATTGGATGAAGACCGGTTTGTTGATGGCAGGCATCATGGCGTTGCTCGGCGCGGTCGGGCATGCGGCCGGGGGCGCCGGCGGCGCGCTCGCGTTTCTCGCTATCGGTGCGGCGACAAACTTCTTCGCCTATTGGTTCTCGGACAAGATGGTGCTGCGCATGTACAACGCGCAGGAAGTCGATGCCGGGTCGGGCGGGCGGCTATACGCCGCGGTGGCGGCGCTCGCAGGCCGCGCAGGCTTGCCCATGCCGCGCGTGTACATCATCGAGGAGGATCAACCGAACGCGTTTGCAACCGGACGCGATCCGGAGCACGCGGCGGTGGCGGCCACGACCGGAATCCTGCGCGTTCTGGACGATCGCGAGCTGCGCGGGGTCATGGCGCATGAACTAGCGCATGTGAAGCATCGCGATATTTTGACTTCGACGATTTCCGCCACCATCGCGGGGGCCGTCGCCTCACTGGCCCAACTCGGCATGTTTTTCGGCGGCCGCCGGGACCAGGAGGGAGGCAATCCCCTCGCCAGCATTCTCCTCATGATCCTTGCTCCCATTGCGGCCATGTTGATTCAGTTTGCCATCTCGCGAACTCGCGAGTTCGAGGCGGACCGAGGAGGCGCAGAGATTTCGGGCGATCCGCGTGCGCTGGCTTCCGCACTGGATAAGATCCATCGCTTCGCACACGGCATACCGATGCCGACGGCGGAAGCGCACCCGGCCACCGCGCAAATGATGATCGTCAATCCGCTATCCGGCGGCGGACTGCGCGGTTTGTTCAGCACTCATCCGGACGTCGGAGAGCGCATCGCGCGCCTCGAAGCGCTAGCCCGCGGGGTTGGTTAAGACGCAGCGCCTGGCCGCGATCGTCGTCACGACGGTCTTGGCCGGGCGCAACCTGAATGAGGTGCTTGCCGCCACCTGGGCGAGGGAGAAGAGCCTAAGCGGCGGCGAGCGCGGCGCGATCCAGGATCTGAGTTTCGGGGTCTTGCGGCACCTCGGTCAGCTGCAGGCGCAGGCGCGAAGATTCCTGAAAAGGCCCTTGGCAGAGCCGCTCCTCGCCAACCTGCTCCTGGTTGCGATGTACCAACTACTCTATAGCCGCGAACCTGCGTATGCCGTGCTGAACAGCGCGGCGGATGCAGCGCGCGGACTCAGCCGCCGAACGTGGGCTGTGCCGGTCGTGAACGGCGTACTGCGAAATTTTCTTCGCAATGCCGACCTGACCGGAGCGAGCGGGGACAGCGAGGCGGCGCGCTTCTCCTATCCTGAATGGTGGATCGATCGAGTCCGCTCGGCGTTTCCTGCGCAATGGGAGGCCATTCTCGCCGCGGGAAACCTGCACCCGCCACTCACTTTGCGCCTAAACCGAAGACGCACCGACGTCGCCGCGTACGAGAGTCTGGCGCACGCGGCAGGATTCGCCGCGCAGTGGCTCGGCGAATACGGCATCCGTTTGACGCCCGCGCGCCCGGTCGACGCGATTCCCGGCTTCGCTGCGGGGCTGGTGTCGGTGCAAGATCTCGCCGCCCAGCACGCGGCCGAGCTCTT
>CAZILI010000273.1:0-4546 GCA_964539965.1 uncultured Burkholderiales bacterium
GCTACGATCACATTACTTCTGCGATCGGCGCCGCGCAAATCGGTTGGTACGGCACTGCGATGCTGTGTTACGTGACGCCGAAAGAACATCTCGGCCTGCCGAACAAGAACGACGTGAAAGAAGGCATCATCACCTACAAAATCGCCGCGCACGCCGCCGACTTGGCCAAAGGCCATCCCGGCGCGCAGATGCGCGACAACGCGCTATCGAAGGCGCGCTTCGAGTTCCGCTGGGAAGATCAATTCAATCTTGGCCTGGACCCCGACAAAGCGCGAGAGTTTCACGACGAAACGTTGCCGCAGCACGGCGCGAAGCTCGCGCATTTCTGCTCGATGTGCGGCCCGCATTTCTGCTCGATGAAGATCACGCAGGACGTGCGCGACTATGCCGCCAAAGAAGGCGTGAGCGCCGAGCAGGCGCTTGACCGCGGCATGGCGGAAAAAGCGCAAGAGTTCGCCGAGAAGGGGCGGGAGATCTATCAGCGCGCTTAGTGTACTGTGTCGGGTACCTCCGTAATGCCCGCATCCACATGCGGGCTTTAGGCCTATACTCCCTTGCTGTGCCGTCTAACGCGAGGATAGGCTAGCCCGCGCAGTGGCCGCAGGCATCCCACATCCCCTACACTCGCCCGCCCATGCGGAAATTTCGACCAAGCGCCGCTGTGTTCGCATCGATATCGCTCGCAGCGTTGCTGATCGGGGCGGGCGGGCCTTCGTTTGGGCAGGACCAGAGCCGGGCGGAACAGGCGCTTAGACAGATCGATCCCAAGCCAGTCGAGCAGATTCTGCGCAAGAATTTCTCGCCGCGAGATATCGAAGAGTTGGCGAGCTACTTCCGCCAACGGCTTGCCGGCAAGCCAGCCTTTCTCGACCCCGAGTTGCGCCGCCGCTTCGAGCAGGCGATGGGCGAGTTCAGGCTCGAATACGGCTTTCAGATGGCGATCTTGCTTTCGGAGTTAAGAAAGGCCGCCGATGAGTACGGCATCGAGCTAGGCCCGTTGGAGAAGGAACTCGACGGCGCGCAGTAGGCGCGCGCTCATCCCATCGCGCCGGTATTTCTGCCGCGCGCACAGTCACGAGGCGATCTTGCCATGGATTGGGTTCTCTTGCTGAAAGCGCTGATCCTCGGCCTGGTCGAGGGCGCGACCGAGTTTCTGCCGGTGTCGAGCACCGGACACTTGATCATCGTCGGCGACTTGCTGAACTTCAACGACGAGAAAGGCAAGGTGTTCGAGATCGTCATTCAGCTGGGCGCGATTCTCGCCGTGTGCTGGGAGTACCGCCAGAAGATCGCGTTCACCATCACGCACATGATTTCCAACGCCGGCGCGCAGCGCTTCGTCGCCAATCTCGTCATCGCGTTCGTCCCGGCGGCGATTCTGGGATTCTTCTTTGTGAAGGCGATCAAGGCGTGGTTCTTCAATCCCATCACGGTCGCGATGGCGCTGATCGCCGGCGCGCTGGTGATCTTCTGGGTGGAAAGTCGCCAGCGGACGGCGCGCGTCGAGCAAGTCGACGACATGACACCGCGTCACGCCTTGTTGGTGGGCTTAGCGCAAGCCGTGTCGTTGATCCCGGGCACCTCGCGCGCCGGTGCGACCATCATCGGCGGCCTGCTGGCCGGTCTGTCGCGCAAAGCGGCGACGGAGTTCTCGTTCTTTCTCGCGATCCCGACCATGTTCGCCGCGACATTCTACGACGTCTACAAGCACCGCGAGCTGTTCGGCGCAGGCGACGTTCCGCTCTTCGCCGTGGGTTTCGTGGTGTCGTTCCTTGCCGCTTTGTTGGCGGTACGGGCGCTGCTGCGCTTCGTGGCGAGCCACAACTTCAACGCGTTCGCGTGGTACCGGGTTGGCTTGGGCGCGATCGTGTTGCTGTATTACTGGTGGACGGGAAAACTCGCAGCCACGCTGTGATGGCGGGGTGACCGAAGACCTTTGGGCCCTACAGCTCGACCATCTCGAAGTCTTCTTTGCGCGCACCGCACTCCGGGCACACCCAGTTCGGCGGCACGTCCTCCCAGCGGGTTCCGGGCGCGATGCCCTCGTCGGGCGAGCCGGCTTCTTCGTCGTAGACGTAGCCGCAGATGAGGCACATGTAGGTCTTGAAAGCCACTTCAGTGTTCATGGGGTCGCGACGTGACGTGGAGGCCGAAAAGGTCGGTCATGATAAGCTCGCCTCTATGGCTTATCAACCACGAGCCAGCGAGTCCGCGCTCAAGGCTAGGCTGCGTGGACTGTACGCGATCACCCCGCAGTCGTTGCCGACTGCGCCGCTGCTCGCCAAGGCGCGGGCCGCGCTGGAAGGCGGGGCGCGGGTGCTGCAGTACCGCGCGAAAGACACGCCTGCCGCGTTGCGGCTCAGCCAGGCGCGCGCACTGTACGAGCTTTGCCGCGCGCACGCGGCGCTGTTCGTCGTCAACGATGATGTGGCGCTTGCCGGTGAGATCGAGGCAGAGGCCATACACCTCGGAAGAGACGACGCCCCGCTTTGCGCCGCGCGCGCACGCCTAGGGGCGGGTGTATTGATCGGGGTTTCGTGTTACAACGACTACGCGCGCGCGCAGCAAGCGTGTGGCGAGGGCGCGGACTACGTCGCATTCGGCAGCTTTTTTCCGTCTCCCACCAAGCCGCAGGCGGTGCGAGCGCATGTCGGCTTGATCGAGCGCGCCAAGCGCGAACTCGGCTTGCCTGTCGTCGCGATCGGGGGCATCACGCTCGACAACGCGCTTCCGCTCATTCGCGCGGGCGCCGATTGCGTGGCGGTGGTGAGTGCGCTGTTCGAGGTAGACGACGTGCGCTCGGCCGCCGCGGATTTTGCTGCTTTGTTTACCAGGACGCTGGAATCATGACTTCACGCAACGTCGAGCTATTCGATAAATCTCAGCGCGTTATTCCGGGTGGCGTCAACTCACCGGTGCGCGCCTTTCGCGCCGTGGGCGGCACGCCGATATTTTTCGAGCGTGGCGCCGGCGCCTATGTTTACGACGCCGACGGCAAAGAGTACGTCGACTATGTCGGCTCGTGGGGGCCGCTGATTCTCGGGCACGCGCATCCGGAGGTGGTCGCCGCGGTCAATGAGACGGCCAAGCGCGGCTTGAGCTTCGGTGCGCCGACCGCATTGGAACTGGAGATGGCGGAGCTTATTTGCCGGCTTCTGCCGAGCATCGAGCAGGTGCGGCTGGTGAGCTCGGGCACGGAGGCGACCATGACCGCTATTCGCCTGGCGCGCGGCTACACCGGTCGCAACAAGATCATCAAGTTCGAAGGCTGTTACCACGGCCATGGCGATGCTCTGCTGGTGAAGGCGGGCTCCGGCGCGCTCACCCTCGGCAATCCAAGCTCGGCGGGCGTTCCGCCCGAAGTGGTGGCTCACACGATCGTGCTGGACTTCAACGGCTCGCAGCAACTGCGCGACACGTTCGCCAAGGTGGGCAGCGACATCGCCGCGGTGATCGTCGAACCGGTCGCCGGCAACATGAACTTGGTGCAACCGGCGCCGGATTTCTTGGCGACCTTGCGCGAACTGTGCACGAGCTATGGCAGTGTGCTGATTCTCGATGAGGTCATGACGGGCTTTCGAGTGGGCCCGCGCGGCGCGCAAGGCTTGTACGGAATCACGCCCGATGTCACGACTTTGGGCAAGATTATCGGCGGGGGCATGCCGGTAGGCGCGTTCGGCGGCCGGCGCGACATCATGGCCAAGCTGGCGCCGTTGGGACCGGTCTATCAGGCTGGAACGCTGTCGGGCAACCCGGTCGCGGTGACCGCCGGGCTGGCGACGCTCAAGATCTTGCAGCGGCCGGGCGTGTACGAGAGGCTGGCCGAGCAGACTGCGGCGCTGTGCGCGGGGCTCAAGCGCGAGGCCGAGCGGGCGGGGGTGGCTTTCTCAGCGGCAAGCGTCGGCAGCATGTTCGGCGTCTTCTTTCGCGCTACGGCGCCGATCGACTACGCCGAGGTTATGCAGTCCGACAAGGAGCGCTTCAACCGCTTCTTCCACGCCATGTTGCGAGAGGGCGTGTATCTGGCGCCCTCGGCCTACGAAGCGGGATTCGTGTCTACCGAACACGGCGCGCGCGAACTGAAACGCACTTTCGCGGCCGCGCGAAAAGCGTTCGCCGAGACGGCCTAGCGAGAAGCGCTAGCGCAAGCCGGCGATGTACTCGGCGAGCGCGTCGATCTGGGCGTCGCTTAGGCGTGCGGCGACCATCCGCATCATTTGGTTGGCGTCGTTGGCCCGCTCGCCGCTGCGAAAACCCTTCAGCTGCGCGACGGTGTAGTCCTTGTGCTGCGCCGCCAGGCGCGGAAACTGGGCCGGAATGCCGGATCCGTCGGGACCATGGCAGCCGGCGCACGCTGGTACGCCGGCGTCCGCCAGCCCAGCGCGATAGATGCGTTGTCCGAGCTTGGCTTGCTCGTCGTTGCGCGCTACGTTCAGGGCCGCCTTCTGGCTGGCGTAGTAGGCGCCAACATCGCGCATCGCTTCATCGTTCAGCGTGGCGGCCATGCCCTGCATGATCGGGTTCTTGCGCTCGGTGTTGGCCTTGA
>CAZILI010000273.1:4556-5841 GCA_964539965.1 uncultured Burkholderiales bacterium
GAAGCTAGGCTGGGGTTGACGGGGACGACGCTGTTTCCGTCCGGCCCGGGACAGGCGGCACAAACGGTGGTCGCGGTTACCTTGCCTTTGACCGCATCGCCCTGCGGCGCAGGCTCGGCACCCCGTACCGGCGCGCTGAGCGCCACGCCCAACACCAACACGCACGCACTGTGCGCGGCAACGCGAGATCCCATGAAGATTGCCCCCTGGTATGCGAAACGGCGCTGTATTGTAACCGAAGCGCCGAACGAGCTGCGATGAAGCCGGTCCCGGCCGTCAATCCGCTCGCCGCCGCTCGCTTCGTCCGCTCCGCGCACGGGTGGGAGGACCTCCCCGAGGATCGAGGCATCGAAATCGCCTTCGCCGGGCGCTCGAATGCGGGCAAATCGAGCGCGCTCAACGCGCTCACCGGCCGAACCCGGTTGGCGTTCGTGAGCAAGACGCCCGGGCGAACTCAGCTAATCAATTTTTTTTCGGTCTGCGAGGATCGCCACCTGGTCGATCTGCCGGGCTATGGCTACGCGGGCGTGCCGTTGACGCTTAAGGAGCATTGGGGGCAACTTCTGTCTCGCTATGTGGCCACCCGCGGCGCGTTGTCGGCCTTGGTAGTTACCATGGACGCGCGGCGACCCCTTACACCGCTCGATCGGCAGCTGCTGGAGTGGTTTGCGCCGTCGGGCAAGCGAGCGCGAGTGCTGCTGACGAAATCGGACAAGCTGTCGCGCAGCCAAGCGAAGGAGGCTTTGACCGCCACAGCGCGTTTTTTGCACGACTCGCGCTTGGACTGCACGGCGCAGCTCTTTTCCAGCACGAGCAAGGAAGGTGTGGAGGAGGCAGTGCAGTGGATAGCCGGCGAGTTGCAGATCGAGATGAGGCCCCAAAAAACAAAAACCCCCGGCTAAAGGGGAGTAAAGCCGGGGGCACAACAAGCCTTAATTGAGATTAAGGCACCCGCTCAGGGAGGAAAAGCGGGAGATGATGCACACATCATCTGTACCGTAAGATAGCGGTTCGGCTAAGAAAGTTCCCCGATCCGCGTTCAGCGCTTACTAACCCTACTAAGGCTCTCATTTCGTTATGAAAATCCTAGGCCAGTTCCCGTCTCGTCGGCCACGCAGGGTGCGCCGTGACGACTTCTCGCGCCGCCTGGTGCGCGAGCACACCCTTACGGCGAACGACTTCATCTATCCGGTCTTCGTCCTGGACGGCGAAAACAAGACGCAGTCTGTGCCGTCCATGCCGGGCGTCAGTCGCTACACTTTGGATCGCCTCTACGGCGAAGCGG
>CAZILI010000274.1:0-5834 GCA_964539965.1 uncultured Burkholderiales bacterium
GCGCGTAGAGCGACTGCAACAAGTTCTTGATGTCGTGAGTGAGGCGCGCGCCGGTCTCGTGCACGGCTTGCATGTAGGCATTTTGCTTGAGCATTTGCTCGCGGCGCTTGGCTTCATGAAACTCGCCGAGCAGGCGCGTGAGCAGCCGCATGTGCAAGGATATCGCCGGGCTCAGCGGTATCCGCGCATAGATTCGAAGCGCAAGATTGTGTGAACTGAAACTGGCGGCGTTTCGGGTCTTCTTGCCGAACTCGCCGCTGCCGTCCGGTGACCGCCACTCGCCGCCTTCGATCCAGGGAATTTGCGCGAGCTGCGCCACGGCGAAGCCGAGGAACTTGGCGGGCTCGTCTTCTCGCTCGGCGCCCTCGGCCAGCTGCTGTAGCCAGGTCTCGATCGGCTAGCCGACGCTAAGCAGGTAGCGGGTGAAGTACGTCTGCAGGCCGCCCGAGCCAAAACCGGGATTCCATAGCAGCGCAAGCACCAACAGCGCAATCCCCGCCGCCATGATCGTGATCGCGAGCGAGACGTAGTAGTCTTCGAATCGACTCTTGAGCGCAACGCTGCCAAGCGCCAGCACCACGGCGAGCAAGAACAGCAGCAGCCCATAGAAGAAATCGATCACCTGGCCGGGGTCGGAAGAATCCGCTTCGATCGGCAACAGCGCCATCGCTACCAACAGCAGCACCGGCCCGTAGGCGACGGCGTCGGACACCAGTGCAGGTATGGGCGCGCCCGCGACGTAGGTCGGAACAGCCCACATCAGGAACAAGATCAGCAGATGAGTCAACGCCAACAGATAGAACCATCGCAACCGTGGCATTGGCGCGGTGACGACCCGCCCGCCCAGTATGCCGATCAGGCCGGCAATCCAGAGCACCGTGAGCCAGCCGCTTTCGAATAGGAAAAGCGCCGCCCCGCACAGGATGATAATTCCCGCCGCCACGGGGCTGATGCGCTTGCTTGCATGCACCACCGGCTGCCAAAGCAAGAAAAACCCGATGTGCGACAGCAACATCGCGCGGGCGAAAAAGCTGGAAAGCCCGCCCGCCAGCGCCATCTGCAAACAGGCCAGCATGAGGATTACTCCCCAGCGTCGGTTCAACCACCTGCGCTCGAGATGGCTCGTGGTGTCGCGCAAGGCGAGAGTCTGTTGAGCGGGGATTAGTGACGGCTTCGTATGACTAAGTTCCAATAGTGTTTGCCTCACCCTGTCCCGGCACTATATCATGAAGCATGCTGTCGGAGAGGATGTGCAACGCCCATTGAATCAAGTCCTTACGCTTGCCCGTTACAGCTTGATCGAAGCATTGCGCAACCGCCTTGCCTTGCTCGTCGTGCTCGTGGCGATCGTCAGTGTCGGCATCGCCGTTTTCTTGCGCGCGATCGCGATCACGGAGACGGCGCAAATACAAGCGGCGGTGCTGGCGGCGCTGTTGCGCGTGGCGGCTGTATTTCTGACCGCCGCCTTCGTGATCACCAGTCAAGTACGGGAGGCCGCCGACAAGGGGCTGGAATTGTTGCTGTCGCATGCGTTCGCCCGCAGCCAGTACGTACTCGGGAAACTGTCGGGTTATGTGGCTTGCGCGGCGCTGATCACCGTGCTGTTCGCCGTTCCGCTGCTGGCTTTCGCACCGCCCGTCTCCGTCATCACTTGGGGTGTGTCCTTGTTCCTCGAGTTATGCATCATCGCGGGCGCCAGTCTATTTTGCGTGCTGACGTTTAGTCACATCGTGGTCTCGCTCACGGCAGTGGCGGGATTTTATTTTCTCTCGCGCTCGATCGCGACTCTGCAAGTCATGGGAACCGCGCAAATTCAGGCCGACGCGGGATGGCACGCTCAAATCGCGAGCGTGCTGCTCGATGCAATCGCCTTCGCCCTGCCACGCCTGGACCTGTTTACGCAAACTGCCTGGCTGATCTACCCGAGCGAACACGATGTCGTGAAGCTCGGGCTGCTCGCTGCGCAAAGTTTGATCTACACGCTATTGCTGGGCGCGGCGGCGCTGTTCGATTTCTATCGGAAGAATCTATAGCTCGGTGTCCGCCCGTCCACTGTCCGCCGTTCCCATGCCCATCGCCTACAGCCTGCTAGCGGCGGTACTGCTGCAGGCTTTGGTTCACCTCGTGTCACCTTCCGTGCAGCTGCGAGCCGCCACGCTGCCCGAACCATGGCCGGCCACGATCCTGCGTGTCGGCAGCATGAATGAATCGATTGCACTATCGAAACTGCTCATGCTCTACCTGCAGGCTTTCGATAATCAGCCGGGCATCAGCATCCCGTTCAAAAACTTAGACTACGTCAGGGTCGAGGCATGGCTTGCGCGCATCCTTGAATTAGACCCGCGGGGCCAATATCCGCTGCTGTCCGCAAGCCACCTATACGCATCGGTGCCGGATCCCGGCAAGCAGCGACGGATGCTCGAATTCGTTCATCATGCGTTCTTGGCAGACCCCGACCGGCGTTGGCCCTGGCTGGCGCACGCGGTAGTGCTCGCCAAACATCAGTTGCGCGATCTGCCGCTGGCAGCCCGCTACGCGCAGGCGTTAAGGGTAAACGCCACCGCGACGAGCGTCCCGAGTTGGGCACGGCAGATGGAAATCTTTCTCAGGGAGGACATGAACGAGACCGAGAGCGCCAAGGTGCTCCTTGGGGGATTACTCGCGAGCGGCCAAGTGACCGATGCTCACGAATTACGCTTCCTCGCCGACAAGCTCGAGCGCCTCGAGCGGAAGAGCCAGTAACGGCTAGATCGTCGAATTCTCGACAACTGTGTCGTCAGGCCGACAACTATTCCGAAAATGGGTAATTTCCCCTTGTTTATTCGTGGGTTAGAGTCGTATACGCGCTGGCATGTGACTTGCTATCATCCTCTCGGTTTGACACGCTCGCATTGGGGCCCCACAAATGAACCGCAAACAACGCGGCTTTACCCTGGTAGAAATCGCCATCGTCCTGGTCATCATCGGCCTGCTCTTGGGAGGCATCCTCAAGGGGCAGGAGCTGGTGACGAACGCGCGTGTTCGAAACGTTGCCGACCAGATCGGATCGGTCAAGGCCGCCTACTTCGCCTTCCAAGACCGATACCGTGCGATTCCCGGTGACTATCTGCAAGCTTCCACAAACATCCCACTGCCGTCCGGAACTGCCGCTAACGGCAACGGCGACGGCTTGGTCGAGACCGACGAGCGCGTCAACGCCTGGAATCATCTCGCGAACGCCGGCTTCATCTCCTGCTCACAGTGCATTGCCGCGCCCGGTGCGTCCCCGAGCGCCGGCACGAACAATAGTCTGCAGAACGCCTACAACGCCGTAATGTTGATCGAGGCCAAGACCGACTACAACGACCCGGCTGCCTCGCCGGCCAAGCGCAATTTGCTCAAGACCGGACAGGCGCCGGCAAATATTCTCGCGGAGGTCGACCGAAAAATCGACGACGGCAACCCGAATAGCGGCGAAATCCGCTACAGCGCGGGCCAGCCCGTCGGCACGACTTCCAACGCGGCGACCTGCGTCGACTCGACCGTCACTCCGGTGATTTGGAAAGTCACAGGCTCTGGCGCGCCGGCACCAGATTGCGGCGGCGCCGTAATCTTCTGATCGACTCGTTCCACTCTAACGGCCGGCCGGCACTCGTCGCGCCGGCCGTTTCGCTTCATCCCGCCAGCAGCCGTTCTTCAGCCCGCGCAAGATCCTCCGGTTTGCCCAACAGAACGACTACGTCTTGCTCTCGCAGCAGCGTATCCGGCGAGGGCAAAGCGTTTCGGGAGTTCGGCCGGCGCAACAGCGTAACTTCCACTTCGAAACGAGATAGATCGAGTTCGCGCAACGTCTTGCCGACCGCGTAGGCGCGCTCGGCAAGCGGCACGGACTGCAGCCGCGGTTGCAACGCGTCCGCGAAATCGGTATCGGTATCGCTCTGGCCGTGGAAGAACCCGCGCATGAGGTGGTAGCGATCTTGCCGCATGTCGCGGATACGCTTGAGCACCCGCGCCAGCGGCACGCCGATGAGCAGCATGGCGTGCGAGGCGAGCATCAACGAGCCCTCGAGCACGTCGGGTACGACTTCGGCTGCACCCGCCTCCCGCAACCGATCCAGTTCGGTCTCGTCATTCGTGCGCACGACCACCGGCACGATGGGGTTGATCTCCTTGACGTGACCGATGATGCGCAGCGCTGTGACGGGCTCGGCGAAACTCACCACCACCGCCGCCGCCCGGGCTAGGCCCGCCGCCATCAGTACTTCGCGGCGGCTAGCGTCGCCGTAGACGACCGCATCGCCTGCGCTGGCTGCCAAGCGCACCCGAGCCGGATCCGAGTCTAGTGCGATGATGGAGGTACCGTCACGCTCGAGGAAGCGCGCCACACTTTGGCCGCTGCGGCCGTAGCCGCATACGATCACGTGTTTGTCGCGCGCCATCGCCCGCACGGACAACTCGTGCAGAGAGAGCGCGCGCCTGGTCCATTCGCTCTCGCAAAAGCGCAGCACGATGCGCTCGGAGTTGGCGATGATGATAGGAGCGAGCAGCATGGAAGCCAACATCGCAGCAAGCACGATTTGGGTAACCAAGGTCGGCAGCGCTTGCAGGGCATCCGCTCGCCCGAGCAAGACAAAACCGAACTCACCGGCAGGCGCCAACGCGAGTCCGACACGGGTGGCGACGCCAGCGTCATTGCGGAACACTCTACCCAGCAGCCAAATGATGGTGAACTTGACGATCAGCAACGCCGCGAGAACCAAAATAACCCAATGTAGTTGCGTCATGACGACGCTGATATCGACCAACATGCCGATCGTGACGAAGAACAACCCCAGCAGCACATCGCGAAACGGCTTGACATAGTCCTCGACCTGGTGCCGATACTCGGTCTCGGAAATCAAGATGCCGGCCACGAACGCGCCCAGCGCGAGCGACAGCCCGGCTACTTGGGTAAGCCAGGCCAGTCCCAGGGTAACCAGCAGCACGTTGAGAACGAAAACCTCGGACGACCTCTGGCGCGCGACGGCGTGGAACCAAGCGCGCATCAAGGGGCGCCCGAGCCAGAGCAAGATGGCGAGCACCGTTACCGCCTTGAGCGCGGCGACAGAGAGCGCTGAGGGCAACGCGTCGGGCGCCTTGGACAATCCCGGAATCACGATCAGCAACGGCACCACGGCGAGATCCTGGAACAGCGCAATCCCCATGATTTGCCTGCCGTGTTCCGACTGCAGCTCCAGCTTGTCGGTAAGCATCTTGGCAACGATTGCCGTGGACGACATGGCGAGGATGCCGCCGAGGACCGCTCCCGCCCGCCAACCGAGCTCAGCGAGCCAGGCGATCAGCCATACCGTGAGCAGGGTGAGCAGCACCTGGGCGCCACCGAATCCAAACACCGTGCGGCGCATCGCCGCCAGTTGCGGCAGGCTGAACTCTAGGCCGATGCTGAACATGAGAAACACGACGCCGAATTCCGCCAGGGTACGCGTCTGTTCGTCATCGGGAATCAAGCCGAGCGCGAGTGGTCCAATGACGATCCCAACCAACAGATAGCCGATGATGGTAGGAAGATGAAGGCGGCGAAACGCGGCGGCGACCAAGACACCGATCGCAAGCAACATGACGATGTTGAAAAGCACGTTGTGCATGGCAGGCCAGCGTCGCCAAACAGGTTCAAGGGTGACTTTATCATGGCCTGTCCCGCTGAGCGGCCGCGCGAAAGCGTCAAAGTGTCGCCCGAGTGCCGCGGATGCGGTCCGGGGTTCCTTTATACTTGGTGACTTGGTCCCGTCCCGAAGAGTGGGAAGCGGAGAATCGCAGGATTGGCGACGTCGTGTTGACTCAACCTTTACCCGCCC
>CAZILI010000275.1:0-5818 GCA_964539965.1 uncultured Burkholderiales bacterium
CGCGGCGCGGGTGCGGGCGTTGCTTCCGATGTCGCCTCCAAGCCGATCTTCATCGCCGGCACGAGCAACTGGCAGGACGCCGCCCGCGCCATGGCGATCGAACTCGTCATGCTGATCGACGGCAAGGGAGAAATCCATCTCACGCCTCTGATGGCCAAGCGCGTCGAAATTCTGGATAAGAGCGCCGTAGTGCGCGAGCGCTAGCCCGAGTTCAATCGAGCAGTCAGCTCCTGCGCGAGCTTCTGCGCCAGGCCGGGAAAGGCACGCGGCGCGTCGTCACGTTGAGCTTGGCTCCACACCGGCGCGGGAAAGTGGCGATCGTCGGTGAAGCGCGCGACGACATGCCAATGCAGGTGCGGCACCTGGTTGCCCAAGCTCGCCAGGTTGATCTTGTGGGGATGTACCAGCGCGCGCAGCGCCGCCTCGGTGGCGAAGACCACCTCCATATAGCGCGCCCGATCGTGCGCGCTCAAGTCCGTCATCTCGCGCACGTGCGCCGCGTAGACGACGCGGCAAAACGCGGGATAGCCCGGCTCGTCGGCCAGCACCACTGTGCACAGCGCGTCGCGCCAGAGGATTTCGCCGCCGGCTTGGTTGCAAAACAGGCAGCCCTGCTCGCTCGTCATAGCTTGCCCGGCGCCGGTGCGAGGTGCGTCCACATGTAGGCGAGAACCAGCCCGACCAAGCCGACCGCCAGCGCGAGACGAAGCGCTTTGCGCCTCCAGCGCTGCAGCGGCGTAAGAGTCGGCATTTGCACCACGCGCAGCGGCAAGGCCATTGCCGGTATGCAAATCAGCACCGCCAGCAGCAACATCAGCAGGGCCAAATGCGGTGGCACCTTGACGCGCAGTGCTGCCGGCAGCAGCAGCGCCAACACGATGATGCTGGCGATGAGCCGGCCCTTGGATGGTTGCGCTAGGCACAGCCGCGCGCCGCAACGGCGACAGCGCGCCGGTGCCTTGGCGGTGGCGAAGAATTTCTCCGCCGCCGAGATGCTACGCGAAGCGCAGGCCGGACAGCGAAACATGACGCGTGCTGGAGTCTGAAACGGTCCGGATACCCGAGAGAGCATGCGGGGGTATATGCCTAGCGCCCGCATCTGAATGCGGTCTGTAGAGATATACTCCCATATATACCCTGGTTAGTGCTTGGCGCCGGACAGATTCAATCCGACCACGCCGGCGATGATCAACAAAAGGCTGGCGAACTTGAGCAGAGTCATCGACTCCTTGAAGTAGGCCACACCGATGAGCGCGATCAGCGCGGTGCCCAAGCCAGACCACACCGCGTAGGCCACGCTCACGTCGATGCGCTTCAGCGCAATGGTGAGGCAAGCGAAAGAGCCGGCATAGAAGACGAAAATCATCACCGACGGAATCAGCCGCGTAAAACCTTCGGCCAGCTTCATCGACGTCGTACCGCACACCTCCAGCACGATCGCCGCCGTCAAGACGAGCCAATGTGGTTGCATAATCCCCCCAAGCGAGGGGACTAGCTTAACATTTCGCTTTCTTCCAAATCACGCCGCTACATGATTGGACTGCTGCAACGCGTGAGCGCCGCGCAAGTCGTGGTCGACGGCGAGACGGTGGGGGCGATCGGGCGCGGGCTGCTGGTGTTGGTCGGGATCGAGCGCGGCGACGGCGAGGCTCAGGCCGATAGGCTGCTCGAGCGCCTGCTCGGCTACCGGGTATTCGCCGACGCACAGGGCAAGATGAATTTGAGCCTCAGCGCGATCGACGGAGGATTGCTGCTGGTGCCGCAATTCACTCTCGCCGCCGACACCAATTCGGGCATGCGACCGAGCTTCACCCCAGCCGCGCCACCGGAGTTGGGCGAGAGATTGTTCGGCTATCTGTTGGCGCAAGCTCGGGTGAAGTATCCGCGGGTGGCGAGCGGGAAGTTCGGCGCCGACATGCAAGTGAGCCTCACCAACGACGGTCCGGTCACCTTTTGGTTGCAGGTGAAGCCGGGTTAGAGGATTTGGCCGCAAAAACCTGGCCTATTCCGGTCGTGGGAAACGTGACCTTGGTCCTATTCTCCCGGCCAGGGAGACTGCTCACAAGGCTTTGCTATGGCCGCCGTCCAGCCGGTAACACCGCTATTGGGAAAAATCGGTCGCTACGAGCTGAAGAAAGAGATCGGGCGAGGCGCCCAGGGCGTGGTGTTTCTCGCTTATGATCCCTTGGTCGGCCGCGAACTCGCCATCAAGACCTTGAGCGGGCTGGATAAGCCGCTCGAGTCCGAGCTGACCCAGCAACTGCTGGAAGAAGCGCGCATCGTCGCCCAGCTCAACCACCCCGCCATCGTCACCTTGTACGACGCCGGGCAGCAGGACGGCGTGCCCTACGTGGTGCTGGAGTACGTGCCGGGAGGCAGCATCGAAGACCGCGTGCAAGCGCGCGGACCGCTGCCGGGTTATGAGGCCGTCGGCCTCATGCTGCCGGTGCTCGAAGCGTTGAGCCTCGCTCACTCGCGCGGCATCCTGCACGGCGACATCAAGCCGACCAACATCCTGATGGGCAACAGCGGCAACGCGCGGCTGGTAGACTTTGGCGTGTCGGCGCTGATTCGTAGCGGGGCGATTGCCGGCACGTTGGGCTATCTCGCGCCGGAATGTTACGCCGGCGAGATCTCCGAGCGCAGCGAGGTGTTCTCGCTCGGCGCCACCATGTACGAACTATTGACCGGCAAGGCCGCGGTCGAGGCCAAGAGCCTCGCGCAGGCCAAGTCGATCGTCGAGTCGGGTTCGATTCCCCGCTTGGGCGAAGTGAATCCGGACCTCGACGAGGCGCTGTGCGCCATCGTGCACCGGACCTTGCGGCCCCAGCCGCAAGACCGCTACGCCAGCGTGGCCGAGTTGCACCAAGCGCTGCAAGCCT
Organism: uncultured Burkholderiales bacterium; assembly: GCA_964539965.1. Classification (GTDB taxonomy): domain Bacteria; phylum Pseudomonadota; class Gammaproteobacteria; order Burkholderiales; family JALYOK01; genus CAZILI01. Next base: position 2,883 of record CAZILI010000275.1, read on the forward strand.
ATTTGAACCCGCCGCAAGAAGACGAGCCCGTTGCCTCGAGCGGACAGGGTGCGGTGGACTTTCTGCTGCGGCGCATCCGCTCCAAAGGCGACTTCCCGACTCTTTCGGGCTCGATGCAGGCGATCAGCCGCATCGCGGCGGCCGATACCATGAGCGTATCGACCCTCGCCGACACCATATTGCGTGACTTCTCGCTCACCAATCGGCTGCTGAAACTCGCCAACAGCGCCTTCTACGGCGCCTTCGCCGGCAGCGTCACCACGGTCTCGCGCGCGGTGTTCGCACTCGGGTTCGAGAATGTGCGCAACACCGCCCTGTCGCTGATGGTGCTCGACTCGCTGTCCAACCGCGCCAAGGCCGAGGCGCTCAAGCGCGAGTTGGTGGAAGCGTTCTTGACCGGGGTCGCCGCGCGCGAAGTCGCCCGCCACGCCGGTTTTCTCGGCGCGGAAGAAGTGATGGTGTGCGGACTCATGCACAACCTCGGCCGCACGCTCACCATGTTTTACCTGACCGAGGAATACGAAGAGATTCAGCGGCGTTGCGCGCTCGAGCCCAACCGCGAGGCACGCATCACGCGCGACGTGTTGGGCATGCCGTTCGACGAGTTTGGCATGGCGGTCGCCGAGGCCTGGGGTCTGCCGGACACAATATGCTCGAGCATGCGCAACATCGAGCCGGGGCCTGTCGCCGAGCCGAAAAAATCGCAGGACAAGCTGCGCGCTTTCGCCTGCTTCGGCTCCGAGTTGGCCCGCGTGGTGGTGAGCACGCCGCCGGAAGAGCGCGCGCGCGCGCTGGAGAGCTTGCACGCCCGCTTCGGCGGGGCCCTCTCGCTCAGCAAGAAGATGCTGGCCGAATTGGTGGAAAGGTCGGTTGCGACCACCAAGAGCGCGGCCGGCGCGCTGGGCCTCGCGCCGGTGGTCGGGCAATTCTTGAAGTCGACCCGCGTGACGGCGGAGTTGACGACGCCGCAAAGCACGACGGTCGAGTTGACCAATACGATCGCCCTGCAGCCCGCCGCGCCGGTCGAGGCCGCGCCGACCACCTCGCTCAACGAGACCGTCAAGCTGCAGCCGCACAACGCCGACGACATGCTGTCGGCCGGCATTCAGGAGATTGCCAGCGCGCTGGCCGAGGATTGCAGCCTCAACGACCTATTGCGCATGGTGGTCGAGACCATGTACCGCGCCATGAACTACGACCGCGCGCTCATTTGCATTCGTGACACCAAGGCCGGCGTGATGCGCGCCGCGTTCGGCTTCGGCCGCAAGATCGAGGAATTCCTGCCCACTTTCCGCTGTCCGCTGGGGCATAGCGCCGATCTGTTCCACGCCGTGCTGGAGAAGCACGTCGACGTGCACATCGCCGACGTGGACGCCGAGAGCGTGCGCAAGTGGGTGCCGCAGTGGTACCGCCAGATCTCCACGGCGCGCTCGCTGCTGCTGATGCCGATCGTGGTCAACTCGGCGTGCGTGGGCATGCTGTACGGCGACCGACGGGAGGCCGATGCCAGCCAAATCGCGGCTAAGGAGCTTAACCTGCTGCGCACTTTGCGCAGCCAAGCCGCGCTGGCGATACGGTCCAGGAAGTAGCGATCTATACCGGGTGCTGTATGTGGCCTCACAGCGCCCCCACACTGAGCTCTGCCTTGCCTACTCCCCGGGGGTATTAGGGCTCCAGCGAGATCTCGACGCGGCGGTTTTGCTTGCCCTTCTTCTCGATCCGGCTCACCCAAGCGCGCTTGATCTCGCCCGTACTGCGCAAGTGGCTGCCACCACACGCCTGCAGATCGATGCCCTCGATCTCGACCAGCCGCACCGGCGCCTCGCCCAAGGGCGGCGCGACCTGCAGGGTGCGCACGAGCTCGGGACGCGCGCGCACGTCGTTCGCGCTCAAGAACTGAAACCGCACCGGCGCGTTGCGCTCGATCAGCGCCTGTAGCCGCTGCGTCAATTCGGCCTTGTCCAGTATCGGATCGGGGATGTCGAAGTCGAGCCGGCCGCTGTCGGCGCGCACGCTGCCGCCGGTGACGGGAAACGGAATCAGCGAGCAAACCAAATGCAGGCAAGTGTGCGCGCGCATGTGGCGGTAGCGCAGCTCCCAATCGATCCGCGCCTCGACTTCCGCCCCGACTTCAAGCCGCGACAGATCGCTGCCTTCACTCGGTACGTGGATAACCTCGCCGGCTTCGCGCTCGCGCACCGCGTTCACGATGTCGAGGCTACCGTGTTCGCCGACGATCGTGCCGCGGTCACCGGGCTGGCCGCCGCCTTGCGCGTAGAACGGCGTGCGATCCAGCTGGACGCCGCGCGCGTCGACCTTGATGATGCGCGCCGGCGCGCGCGCCTTATAGGCGTCTTCCAGATAGATCTCGATCGAAGCCACTGCGCATCCCCACGTGTAGACCTCGGCCATTATGCAGCAAGCGGCACATCCGCGAGCACCCCTGCCACGTATAAGTCCACATCAGGCTGATAGGAGAAGGGCAAATGGCAAATTACGCATGGACCACGACTTGGCTCATCCAAGCGCCGATCGGACCGGTTTGGGAGCTAGTCTACGATTCGGCGAATTGGCCGCTTTGGTGGCGGCACTTCGCGCGTGTCGAGGAACTCACTCCCGGCGCGCGCAACGGCATCGGCAACGTGCGCCGCTATACCTTGAGGACCCGCCTTCCCTACACCATCGCTTTCGAAGCAACCACGACTTGTATCGAGCGGCAGCGGTTGCTCGAAGGCACGATCGCGGGCGAAGTCGAAGGCGTGGGCCGCTGGACTTTCATCGAGCGCGACCAAGTCACGGCCGTACGCTATGACTGGCGAGTAAGCACTAACAGGCGGCTATTCGACTGGCTCGCGCCGATCGCGGGCCCCCTGTTCCGCTGGAACCACCATCAGCTCATGCTCGCCGGCGGGCGCGGGCTGGCGCGCCAACTCGAC
>CAZILI010000276.1:0-5815 GCA_964539965.1 uncultured Burkholderiales bacterium
GCTGCTCGCCAGCCATCGCGGCGTCATCGCCCTGGATGCGCGCGTGCGCGTGGCCCCAACCGCTGCGAGCGGTGAGGCGCGTTTGGCGATTCGGCCATATCCGCAGCAACTGGAAGAAACGGCTCGGTTCGGCGGCGCGAGTATCGCGCTGCGCCCGATCCGCCCCGAGGATGCCACTGCGCACGGCGAGTTTCTGGCTCAGCTCGCGCCGGAAGACACTTACTTCCGTTTCTTCCAAGTCATCCGCGCTTGGCCGCCGGCGCAGCTCGCTCGGCTGACGCAGATCGACTACGACCGCGAAATGGCCTTCGTCGCCGTGCAAAGCATCGGCGCGCAAGCCCAAATACTCGGCGTAGCGCGCGGCGTCGCCGACCCGGACAACGTGCGCGCGGAATTCGCCGTCATCGTGCGCAGCGACTTGAAAGGCCGAGGCCTGGGCCACCTGCTCATGCAAAAGCTCATCCGCTACTGCAAAGAGCGCGGCACGCGCGAGCTGTACGGCTACGTGCTGGCGGAGAACCGCCGCATGTCGGCTCTAGCAAAGTCGCTCGGCTTCAGCCAACAGCCAGCGCAGGACGGCGCGTTTGAAGTCATCCTCGATCTTCGCGAGTGAACCGCGCTATTCATCCCCCTACAACAGTTCGGTGAGCTTGACCTGCGTCTCGAACTCCGCCACCACCACAGGTTGGGACAGCGATGGGGTCAAGACCAGTCATCGAGTCTTGAGTGGTGTTCGGGAGGCGACCCAAACCGGTACTTGGCGAACGTCCACAATCGGGCATCTCAACTAACCGTGATGTCAAACACCGAGCCGATTATCTCTTGGCCATGGCGCCAAATTACTCTTCGCTACGCCGAGAGGTGGATCCCGGGCTTCTCCTACCTCACGCGGGCCGATTCAAGACGTGGCTCTTAGCCATTTCGCATGCAGCGCAGTAGGGGTTAGATTGGCATCTTCGTTACCGCGGCGTTTCCAGCAACTTTTTTATCGCGGCGCCGAGAATCTCGTCGCGAAATTTTGGGGATGCGGCGGTACGCGCCAGCACTAGTGCGCCGACCATGGTGGCAAGCGCCTGGATTGCGTCCTGCCGATTTGAGGCTTCGCCCTGATCGCCGAGTGTCGCGGCGATCGCATCGATGGAATTATCGAGGACGTCGGAGAAAGCGGCTCTGACCGGCTTGCTCTCGCGCGCCACGTCGCCTGCTAGCGCGGCATACGGACACCCATTGGCCCGGTCGCGCACGTGTTTCGGGCTCAGATAGGCTTCAATGTAGGCCCGTCGGTTCGCCATTGAGCTACGCGCCGCCGTGGCGCGGCGCTTCTCGTTCGCGATGACCTGCACGCACAGCGCTTCTTTCGATTCAAAGTGAGTGTAGAAGGCGCCGTGGGTGAGGCCGGCGGCACTCGCGATCTCGGCGACGCCGACCTTGTCGAAGCCGCGCTCGCGGAATAGTCGGCTTGCGGCTTTCAGCAATTCGTCGCGGTGTTTGGCGCTGGTTTCCTTCGAGACTTTCAAAATTATTTCTCCTGACACATCGCGCTATTTTACCCCATCGGACAGCGGAGCTTGACATTAATCGTGAGAGTCATCATGATTGGTAATAATAGTGATGAACGTAATGATTGATGTGCATGCGGTGTCATGCAAGCTGCTTACGGGCAATGTGATGATCGACCCTTCGCATGTTTAGCAGGCGGCCCCGGCCGTCGTTCACCTTCATTCGCTGATCCCAAACTCTGGAGCCCTGCAATGCGTAGCCTACTGAAATCAGCAGTCTTAGCGTTCTCTCTGTCGGCACTGCTCATGTCGTGCGCAACGAGCCCGCGCGACGGCGCCAAGATGAGTTCACCGCCCATCGAACAAGAGTTAGCGATCAACTGGACGAACGTCCCAACGCAAACCATAACGGCCGGCGGCGTGGAATTCGCCCACCGAGAGCTAGGAAAACACCATGGCGGCACGCCGGTGGTGCTGCTTGTCCACTTAGCGGCGGTGCTCGACAACTGGGACCTGCGGATCGTGGACGGACTTGCGGCGAAGCATCACGTGATCGCTTTCGACAACCGTGGCATCGGTGCGTCGAGTGGCTCGCCGTCGAATTCGATGGAGCAAATGGCTGACGACGCCATCACCTTCATTAAGGCCAAGGGTTTCGAACAAGTTGACCTGTTCGGCTTCTCGCTGGGTGGAATGATCGCTCAGGAGATCGTGCTTAAGCAGCCGCAACTTGTCCGTAAGATGATTCTCGCGGGCACAGGACCCGCCGGTGGCGAGGGCATCAGCGGCGTTGCCGGCGTGACCTTCTACGACATGCTCCGGGGCTTCTTCACTGCGCAAGACCCGAAGCAATTCTTGTTCTTCACCCGAACGCCTAGCGGTGTCGAGGCGGGTAAGGCATTCCTGGCGCGATTGCAGGAGCGCTCGCAAGAACGTGACAAGAAAATCACCGTGCGCGCGTTCATGGCCCAGTTGGAAGCCTTGCGCACCTGGGGCCAGAAAAGACCCGCAGATCTTTCGGTGGTGAAGCAGCCGGTTCTGGTCGTCAACGGCGATGCTGACCGCATGGTCCCGACCAAGAACACCTATGATCTGGCGCGGCGCCTGCCGAACAGTTCTCTCATCATCTACCCCGATTCCGCCCATGGTGCTGTGTTTCAATTCCATGCCGACTTTGTGCCCAAGGCGCTTGAGTTTCTCGCTCGATAGCCCCCCCACTTCTTGCGGGAGGAACACATCATGACCGATACACACTTGACCGCTGCGACCCGCTTCGTTGAAATCGATGGCGATAGGTTCGCCTATCGCCGCTGGGGCAACAGTACGACTGACCAGCCGCCATTGTTCCTCCTCCAGCACTTCCGCGGCGGAATGGATCACTGGGACCCGCTCATGACAGATGGCTTGGCCGCTGGGCGCGAGGTGATCTTGTACAACGGTCGCGGGATTGCATCGTCTTCCGGTAAGCCACGCACGCGAATTGAACACATGGCCGACGACGCGGCCGCGGTGATACGAGCACTTGGCCTTCGCAAGGTCGACGTCCTAGGTTTCTCGCTCGGCGGCTTTCAGGCACAGGACCTGACCCGACGCCATCCTGATTTGGTTCGTAAGCTCATGCTTCTCGGTACCGGGCCGCGCGGCGGAAACCCCGATTCAGATCCCGGCATGCTCGAGCCGGCAGTGCGCCCGGTGCCAACCGTAGACGATATCTTGTTCTTATTCTTCGGCCGATCCGAGGCCGCCCGACAGGCAGGACACGACTTCTGGAAACGCCGTCACCAGCGCGTGGATCAAGATCCGCCGAGTTCGGTTGCAGTGATACAGGCCCAGATCGAAGCAAACATGTACTGCCTGCCAAAACTGGATCGCGAGACACCGTTCGCTCACTTGCGTGAAATCAAACAGCCGACGTTTATCTTGAACGGCGTAAATGACGTGATGATTCCGAGCATCAACTCCTGGTACATGGCCCAAAACATCCCGAACGCCCAGTTGTTCATCTACCCAGATGCCGGCCATGCAGCTCAATTCCAGTTCCCTGAGCGCTTCCTGAAACACGCGATCCAGTTCCTCAGCGAATGATCCTAGCCATGCTTAAGTTCAAATTCTTGCTTTGGATGATGACAAAACTCATGCAGCGAGCGATCAAGACCAAGCCTGCCTGCGCCAAGTACGTGGCGGGGAAGAATCTGGAATTTCAGATTCAAACGCCGGACAAAATCGGGCGCTACTTCCACATCAAGGACGGCAAAGTCAGCTCTTTCGCTGGCCTGACCAAGGCGCCGAAGTTCACGATGACTTTCAGAAATGCTGCCAAGGGGTTCGAGATTCTGTCTGCCAAGGATGGCAAGGAAGCCTTTCTGACTGCCTTGCGCGACGAGGACCTAGTCATCAGTGGCGACTTTGTTGAGGTGATGTGGTTTCAAAGATTCACGGAGTACCTGCAACCCGGCAAGTGAGTTGGGCCACGTGAGGAAGGTCTGACGCGAAGATCGCGCTTGATGCAACGGTTTCGGGCAGCGAAATTGTCGACGGTACGATAGCCGGTTGAGACGAGTGCTGCACCGACCGAGCAATGAGACTACAAATATGGCAGATCGAAAAGCAATTTTGGTCATTGGTGCCGGAGACGCCACGGGAGGTGCCATCGCGCGGCGCTTCGCGCGCGAAGGCTACGTCGCGTGCGTGACGCGACGCAGCGCAGACAAGCTTACGCCGCTGGTCGAACAGATCCGCGCAGAGGGCGGCGAGGCGCATGCCTTCGGCAGCGACGCTCGCAAGGAAGAGCACATGGTGTCGCTCATCGAGACGATCGAGCGTGACATCGCGCCGATCGAAGTAGCTGTCTTCAACATCGGCGCCAACGTTCGTTGCAGCATCACCGAAACGACATCCCGCGTCTACCACAAGGTGTGGGAAATGGCCTGCTTCAGCGGCTTTCTCATGGGCCGCGAGGCGGCGAAAGTGATGCTTGCGCGGGGACGAGGCACGATCATCTTTACTGGCGCGACGGCCAGCCTACGCGGCCGGGACGGCTTCGCCGCTTTCGCGGGCGCCAAGCATGCTTTGCGGGCACTCGCCCAAAGCATGGCGCGTGAGCTGTGGCCGAAGAACATCCACGTGGCGCATACCGTCATCGATGGCGCGATCGACACGGAGTGGATCCGAACGAACTTCCCGGAAAGTTATGCCAAAAAAGATAGCCAGGGCATCCTAAATCCCGACAGCATCGCCGAAACCTACTGGCAGATCCACATGCAGCCGCGCGATGCCTGGTCGCATGAGACTGAACTGAGGCCGTGGATGGAAACGTGGTGATCGCCTGTCTAACTATTCCGCAGCGCTACTCTCAGCTTGGAGAACTTTCATGAAGCCCGTGACGGTCGAGTTCTTGTTCGATTTCGACAGCCCAAACGCCTACTTGTGCCACAAGGTAATTCCGTCGATTGAGACGCGCACCGGTACGATCTTTGAGTACATCCCGATTCTGCTAGGGGGACTGTTCAAGCTTGCCAACAACCGCTCACCCGTCGAGGCCTTTGCCGGGATTCCGAACAAACAGGCCTACGACAAGCTCGAAATTACCCGCTTCGTCGCCAAATACGGATTGTCGCGCTATCAATTTAATCCGTTCTTTCCGGTAAACACATTGAAGATTATGCGCGGTGCTTGCGCTGCGCAGAAGCTCGGTTGCCTGAAGCGTTATGTCGAAGTGGTCTATGCCGCCATGTGGGAGGACGGTAAAAACATGGATGACCTACCTGTGATCGCCGCGACTCTTGCGGCCGGGGGTCTAGACAGCGAGAAAATTCTAGCGCTATCGCAAGCCCTTGAGATCAAGGCTGTGTTGCTGAACAACACCCAGTCAGCTCACGACCGCGGTGCGTTCGGCGCGCCCAGTTTCCTAATCGGCCAGGAACTGTGGTTTGGTAAGGATCGCCTGCGCGACATCGAGGATGAAATCTTGCGCCTCTCCTCGGATTAATCGGCGAGTGTGGCGCACTGCGCGAATTGTCTTTGTATCCCCTATTCCATCACGGCAGCTATAGGGTTCCATAGGAGATTGACTATATGGATTCAAGCACCCCGCCGTCACTCACGTGGCACAAGTCCGCCTGTAACCTTTGCTACATTAACTGCGGCCTCGAGCTAGCCGTTGCCGGCGAAGGTGCCGATGCGCGCATCGTCAAGATTCGCGGTGATCGCGACAACCCACGTTCGCAGGGTTACCTGTGCAACAAGGCTCAGGCCATCCCAAGTTATTACTCAGGCAGGTAAATGTGGCGTACAGGACAGTCAGGCGGCATAGCGAA
>CAZILI010000277.1:0-5787 GCA_964539965.1 uncultured Burkholderiales bacterium
GCCTGGTAGGGCGGAGCCGAGGCCGGCTCCGCCTGCGACCGCTATCGGACGCCGAGTATCGCGATGTAGTCCGACACCCAGCGGTAGTAGGGCACGCAAGTGCGCCCGCTGCCGCAGTTGGCGACCGGCGTGCGCCAGAAGTGAATCTTGTCGAAGGACTCGGCGCCGTTTTGTTTGCAGCCCGTGTCACCCAATAGCGCGTTGCCTTTGCACGCGGCAGGCACCGACGGCACGGAGCCGAACCAGGCGGCGAGATCGCCCTGCAACTTCGGATTCACGGAATGCTCCAGCCACAGGTAGGCGCAGTTCGGGTGCTTGGCTTCGGCATGCAGCATGGTCGTATCGGCCCAGCCGGTTGCTCCCTCCTCCGGCACCGTGCTGCCGATCGGCAGCTTCTTGCTTTGCAAGAGATTCACCTGGAAACCCCACGACGAGGAGGCGACCACGCCTTCGTTGGTGAAATCGTCGATCTGCACCATGGCGTCATGCCAATAGCGTGACACCAGCTTGCGCTGACCGCGCAGCAACTCCAACGCGGCGGTGTACTGCTTTTCGTCCAGCGAATACGGGTCGCCGATGCCGAGGTCCGGCTTGGTCTTCTTCAAGTAAAGTGCCGCGTCGGCGATATAGATGGGACCATCGAAGGCCTGCACGCGGCCCTTGTTGGACTTGCCGTCGGGCAAGTTCATTTCCTTGAACACCACTTCCCAGCTCTTGGGCGCGGTCGGAAAAACTTTGGTGTTGTAGGCAAGCACGTTGTAGCCCCATTGGTAGGGGACGCCGTAGTGCTTGTCGTTGACGTAGTGCCACGCAGCCTTTTGCAGTCTGGGATCGACGTTCTTGAAGCTCGGGATCAACTTAACGTTTACTTCTTGCACGCGCTTGCCCGAAATCAGGCGCAAGGAGGCGTCCCCAGAAGCAGTCACCAGATCGAAACCGCCTTCGTTCATCAGCGCGACCATTTCGTCGGAAGTGCCGGCCGTCTTTACGCGCACCTTGCAGCCGGTCTTCTTCTCGAAGTCGGTCACCCAGTCGTACGCCTTGTCGGTTTCGCCGCGCTCGATGTAGCCCGGCCACGCAACGATGTCGAGTGCCCCTTCGCCCTTACCGATTTTCTGTAGCGGAGCGGCCGTTGCGGCCAGGGCGCCCAGCGTGCTCGCCAGGCTGAGAGCGACAACGCGCGAAAGACGCTTTGTGATTGTTGGGCGCATCTGAGGTTCCTTTCCTCCGTGGAAAAACGCGCGTACATCCTAAGCGCAAGGCTAGCGCAATGCAAGTGAACACCGGATATGAGCAAGGCGTACGGTACACTACCCTCGCGCTCATTCATTTTCAAAGGAGACGACATCGTGTTGATCGGCAAGAAAGCTCTTTTCGCCTTCATCGTCGCATTCGCCACCGCAGTAGCCGCCGGCGCCCACGCAGAGGAATCTAAAGTGACCGAACTGAAAAAGATCGATCAAAAGGAAGGGAGCGGCAGCGAAGCGGCAGCCGGCACCGTCGTGGAGGTGCACTACACCGGTTGGCTGTACGACGACAAGGCGCCAGAGCACAAGGGCAAGAAGTTTGACAGCTCGCGCGATCGCGGCCAGCCGTTTGCCTTTCCGCTCGGGGCGGGACGAGTGATTCCGGGATGGGATCAAGGCGTGGTCGGAATGAAGGAAGGCGGCCAGCGCACGCTCGTCATTCCCTCGGCTATGGCCTACGGCAAGCGCGGCGCCGGCGGTGTCATTCCGCCCGACGCGACGCTGGTGTTCGACGTGGAGCTGTTGAAGGTGCGATAGCGCTCGCCGCTCGGCTTGCTTACAGTTTTTGGTTTCTAGTCTCTAGTTTCTAGAGCATGCATCTCCTCAAGCTCATCCTGCGCAACGCGTTGCGCCACAAGCTGCGCACCAGCTTGACGATGCTCGGCATCGTGGTGGCGATCACCGCCTTCGGCCTGCTCGCCACCATCGTTGACGCGTGGTACGCCGGCGCCGACGCGGCCTCGGCCACTCGCCTGGTCACCCGCAACGCGATTTCGCTGGTGTTTCCGTTACCGGTCAACTATCGCGACAAGATCCGGCAAATCGAAGGCGTGCGCTCGGTGTCGTACGCGAATTGGTTCGGCGGCGTGTATCAGGAACCGAAGAACTTCTTCCCCAAGTTCGCGATCGAGCCGCAATCCTACCTTGCGCTGTATCCCGAGTATGTGCTCGCGCCCGAGCAGCTCGCGGCGTTTCTGCGCGACCGCAAAGGCGCAATCGTCGGGCGCAAGTTGGCCGATCAGTACGGCTTCAAACCGGGCGACCCGCTACCGATCAAGGGCGATATCTACCCCGGCAATTGGGAATTCGTGGTGCGGGCGATTTACGACGGCAAGGACGCGAAAACCGACACTTCGCAGATGATGTTTCACTGGGATTATCTGAACGAGACCGTGAAGAAGCGCTTCGCCAGGCGCGGCGATCAGGTCGGCATCTATCTGCTCGGCCTGAACAACCCCGGCGACGCCGCGCAGGTGAGCCGGGCGGTCGATACCATGTTCAAGAACTCCCTTGCCGAAACCATGACCGAGACGGAAAAAGCCTTTCAGTTGGGTTTCGTCAAGCAGACTGAGGCGATCGTGATCGCTATCCGCATCGTCTCCTACGTGGTGATTATCATCATCCTCGCCGTCATGGCCAACACCATGGCGATGACCGCACGCGAGCGCATCGCGGAATTCGCCACCTTGAAGGCGCTCGGCTTCGGTCCCGGCTTCGTCTCGGCGCTCATCCTGGGCGAATCTCTCGCCATCGCGCTGCTGGGCGCCGCGCTCGGCATCGCAGCGAGCTTTCCGCTGGCGGAGTGGTTCGCCTCCAAGACCGGTACCTTGTTCCCCGTGTTCGAGATATCGCGCGATACCTTGTTTATGCAAGTCGCCTGCGCGGTCGGCGTCGGCGTGATCGCCGCCTGCCTGCCGAGCTACCGCGCCAGCACGGTCAAGATCGTGGACGGCCTGCGCAACATCGGATGAAGGTTCCGATCTCGTACAGTTTTCGCAATCTTTGGACGCGCCGGCTCACCACCGCGCTGACCGCGGGCGGGCTGGCGCTAGTGGTGTTTGTCTACGCTACCGTGCTAATGATGTCCGAAGGCCTGCGCAAGACCTTGGTCGAGACCGGCGCGTACGACAACGTCGTGATCGCGCGCAAGGGCTCCGGCGCCGAGGTGCAGAGCGGGGTGGAGCGCAGTCAGGCGGCAGTGGTGGAGAGCGAGGCCGCCATCTCGCGGGGCGCCGACGGCGCGCTCTCCGCATCCAAGGAACTGGTGGTGCTGATCACGCTCACCAAACAGAGCAGCGGCGCCGCCACCAACGTGGTGATTCGCGGTCTCGGCGACGCCGGACGGCGATTACGCCCGCAGGTCGATATGGCACAAGGCCGCTGGTACCGGCCGGGCTCGAGCGAGATCGTGGTGGGCGGCAGTATCGCCGAGCGCTTTCCCGAGGCGGCGATCGGCAACGCGCTCAAGTTCGCGCAGCGAGAATGGCACGTGGTGGGCATTTTCGACGCGCAGAAGACCGGCTTCGATTCCGAAGTCTGGGGCGATGTGGATCAGTTGATGCAGGCGTTTCGCCGCCAGGCTTATTCGTCGATGCTGCTCAAGTTGAACGACGCGGCCGCCTTCGAGGGACTCAAGCAGCGCATCGAAAGCGACCCGCGCCTCACCTTGGAGGCGAAGCGCGAAACCGTGTATTACGCCGAGCAATCCGAAGCGCTGGCGACCTTTATCAAATATCTCGGCTTGGCGCTGTCGGTCATTTTTTCCATCGGTGCGATGCTCGGGGCGATGATCACGATGTACGCGGCGGTGGCGAATCGCACGCAGGAGATCGGCACTTTGCGCGCGCTCGGCTTCAAGCAATCCAGCATTTTGGTGACGTTCCTGCTGGAAGCCGTGTTCTTGTCGCTGATCGGCGGCGCAGTGGGGCTGTTCGCAGCCTCGTTCATGCGCTTTCTCACCATTTCGACTATGAACTGGCAAACCTTCGCCGAGCTGGCATTCACCTTCACGCTGGCTTTTTCGCTCGTGATGGGAGTGTTGGGCGGCGTGCTGCCGGCCGCGCGTGCAGCGCGCATGCGCATCGTGGACGCGCTGCGCGCGGCCTAGGTACTGGGTGGTGTAGATACAAGATAGCCTAGATGGGGAGCGGCTGGTGAGGGCATACTCCCCCTACTCGATCACGCCGAGCCGGCCGTTGTGGCTGCCCATGTACCAAAGCCTGCCTACGCCGTCGACCACCATCTTGCGAATACCGGGACCCTTCGAGGGCAAGGCGACGACCTTCATCGCTCCGGTCTTAGAGTCCAAGCGCACGACGGTATCGCTTTGAATTTCGTTGGCCCACACGACACCGGCGCCGTCGACCGTTACCGCGTAGGGGCCGCCGCTCTCCCCTGCCGGTAACTTGTATTCTTTGACGATCTTGGAGCCGGCCGGGTCGATCTTGATGAGCTTGCCGTTGCCGTACAACGTGACCCATAGCATGCCGTCGGGCGCGATCGCCATGCGTCGCGGCTGGCTGCCGCTGCCGGTGTCGAGCTCGCTCATGCTCCCGTTTTGTGCGTCGATACGGCCGAGCTTGTCCGCGCCCATGCGGCAGAACCACACGTTGCCGGCCTTGTCGATGGCGATTCCGTACGGTCGCCCCGAGCTTTTGTACTCGGTGATCTTGCCGCTCGCGGTGTCGAAGCGGCCGACGTAGCCCGCGTTCTGCGCGGTGAACCAAATGACACCTTGCTCGTCGATCACCAGCGTGTGAGGGTCGCCGCCCGACGGAGCCTTGTGCTCGATGACCTTGCCGCTGGACGGATCGAGCTCGCCGATCGTGCCGTTGCCGTTGCCGGTGTAGTAGACATGGTTGTTCTTGGCGACCAGCAAGCCGTGCGGGCGCGCGCCGGCGGGCAGATCCCATTCCTTGAACGACTGATCCTTCGGAGAAAAGCGCGCGATCTTGTTGCCGTGCATGACAGCGATGTAGATATTTCCGTCCGGTCCGATCGCCGGGTCGCGCGCGAACTTCGGCGTCGGCACGGGCCATTCGCTCACCTTGCCGGCGTAGTTCGGCCGCGCCCCGGGCGCCACGCCGTAGTTCGAGCCGCCCGCTAGGCTGACCGTGCTCGACAGTGCCAGCCAGGCGCACATCCACCACGCCAATTGTTGCCGCATTGCGATCTCCTCGTCTCTGGTAGCGCGAAATGCACTCTATCGTCGCGCTGCGATGCGGTCAATCACGGACAATGTTGGGCGGCGAAACGGTGCGTAGGACGCACCCTACATCCTTGGAGCGACCGTGCGGTAGGGTGCGCCCTGCGCATCGAATAGCGATGGCACGGTGCGTGTGACGCACCCTACACTTCCTGGAAACCTCGTGCCGTAGGGTGCGCCTTGCGCACCGTGCGTAACGCCGAGACACGGCAGCGAAGCCCGCTCCCGACTCGGCTTGATATAATCGACGACTTCGGGGCGACGAGATTGTCCGCACGCCCCTTCCCGCGAATCAAAGGAGCCTCCATGAACGCACCGCAACCCGCCGTCGCATCGGTCGATCTGCAACATCATTGGATGCCGTTCACCGCCAACCGCCAATTCAAGTCCGCGCCGCGCTTGTTCGTCTCGGCTAAGGACATGCACTACACCACGAGCGACGGAAGGCAAGTGCTCGACGGCACCGCAGGCCTGTGGTGCGTGCAAGCGGGCCATTGCCGTGAGCCGATCGCGCGCGCGATCGCCACTCAGGCGAGCACGCTGGACTACAGCCCG
>CAZILI010000278.1:0-5769 GCA_964539965.1 uncultured Burkholderiales bacterium
ATTTCGAAACCGAGCTGATCTGCGAGTACGACTTGCTCGACGTGCTCGCTAAATACGTCGTGCGGCGAGCGCCCCCGCTCGCGATAGCCCATCAATCCAAAGTATCCCAGGTGCATTGTCTTTTCCTCCCGATAGGGAGTTTACTCGAATGCACTCGCAACGCCGGTCGCGAGTGTAGGCCGTCGTAAGCTACCGCCTCGCGCCGATCGCTCCTGTGTAGGTAGAGAGCTTCTGGCATGGAGCGCGCGTTACCCCTCAAACACCTGAGACACGTACACGTTCATCTCAGATGAGTGCCCCGCGCTGCCTTGCTTTACGAGCTACCAAGAGCTACGCGAGAGATTCGTACACCTTCTTCTCGAACGCATAGGACAGCGGCAAGGACTTCTTGTCCGCGAACGGCAACAACTGTGTCAGATAGACACCACCGACCCCCTCGCTTTGATCAATCCAAAAATAGGTGTTGGCCCAACCCCGCCCATGCGAGGCTGTCGGCCGAGCGACCGGTCGGCGCGGGCTGGTCGTTGATCATAGAACTCAAGCCCATCGCGAGACGACCGCACCTGATAGTGCGATCGCGCAGAATTTGAGCCGCTCACTTTGCTGTCGTAGAAGAAAGCGCGATCCTCGCCGAAAGCATCGACGAGGACCCCGCGCACGATGTCTTGCCGAAGAGGGCCTAGGTCACCAACGGCCCAG
Source organism: uncultured Burkholderiales bacterium (assembly GCA_964539965.1). Lineage (GTDB taxonomy): Bacteria > Pseudomonadota > Gammaproteobacteria > Burkholderiales > JALYOK01 > CAZILI01. The sequence continues at coordinate 700 of CAZILI010000278.1, forward strand.
GATTCTTCAAGTACTTCGTCTTGATCGCATCGGCGGCGAAGTACGCCAATGCGCCCACCGTGCCGGTAGGATTGAAGGACGAGATCTGCGGGAAAGCACTCGCGCCGACGACGAACAAATTCGGCACGTCCCAACTTTGCAGGTACTTGTTGACCACGCTATTGGTGGGCTTGTCGCCGGTGATCGCGCCGCCCACTTGGTGGATGATCGCATATCCCGCCCCGCCGTCGAAGTGCTCGCCCAGCCCGTAGACGGCGTATTTGCTCGGCTTCATCGCCTTGGCGATCTTCTCACCCTGCTCGACGAGAAACTTCGAGAGCTTCAGTTCGTTCGGCCCGTAGTCGTAGGTCAAGCGCAACAGCGGCCTGCCGAAAGCGTCGCGATAAGTCGGATCCAGGCTCAGGTAGTTGCCGCGGTAGGACAGGTGATCGTGCAAACCGAGCACTTGGATCGTGCGATTGTAGTAGTGGGCCACGGACTTCTTCCACGCCGAGCCCCAACCCGGTGTCCCCGGAGGGGTGGGTTGATAGGTAAGCGCTCCGTGCCCCATCGCGATTTGCACCAGCAGCGCTCCGCCGATGAAGCCCAATCCACTATGGTCGAAGTTATCGCCTTGCAGATCGCATATCACCGTGCCGAGGGCGGCCGCGCCCATGAACGGGTTGAAGACATGATCCTGGTCATAGTGCAACGGAATGTAGGGCAGCGCGTTGTGCCAGGAGTAGTTCTTGCCTACCGTCCCCAGTTCGGTCGCCGGATCGTACGGCTTGCCGATGCCCGAGGCCAACAGCAGGTGGGCGTTGCCCCAAGTAAACGCCGTGAGCAGAATCAAGTCGGCCGGCTGCTCGATTTCGTTTCCCTGCGCGTCGATGTAGGTCACGCTGACGGCGCGTTTGCCGACCGTGTTGATCTTCGTGACGTTGGCATGCGTGCGGATCTCGAAGTTACCGGTCTTGAGCGCTGCCGGCAGCACCGTGGTTTGCGGCACCGCCTTGGCCGACATCTCACAGCCGGTGTTCATGCAGTAGCCGCAGTACACGCAGGGATTGAGCGTTGCCCCATCCGGGTTGGTGTACGAGCGGCTCATTTGCGCCGCCGGCATCGGGAACGGATGGTAGCCGAGTTCCTTGGTCGCCTTCTCGAACAACGATTCGCCGTAGCTGCGCTTGAGCGGCGGATTGGGATAGTCGCGCGAACGCGGCCCTTCGAACGGATTGCCCCCCGGCTGAGTCTGGCCTTTGATATTGCCGGCCTTGCCGCTCAGACCGCAGGTGTACTCGAACTTGTCGTAGTAGGGTTCCAGCTCCTCGTAGGTCATCGGCCAGTCTTGAATGGTGGCGTTCTCCGGAATCGCCTTGGCGCCGTAGCGCGCGATAGTCTGGCTCTTCATCTTGAAGTCCCACGGCGTGTGACGCCACGTCCAGCCCGCCCAATGCAATCCGGCGCCTCCCACACCGTCGCCCCAGGGAAACGGCCCATGGCGCCGCATCGGGCGCGCCGTCTCGTTGGGATGGTTTCTGAATGTTAAGGTGCTGCGCGAGAGGTTCTCGAACAACTCCAACCGCTTGTCGTACTTGAGCTGATCGTGCACGCCGGGGACGGTGAAATCTTCTTGGCGACGATCGGGGCCTTTCTCCAGGCCCACCACTTTGAGGCCCGCTTGGGTGAGTTCTTTCGCGAGTATCGTACCTGCCCAGCCGACACCGATGACGACTGCATCGACCGGTTTGCGCGTTGTTGCCATGATCTCCTCCTGATCGGAATTCGAAGGACGAAGGATTCGGACCCTGAAAACGCAGGACGGCCTACCAGAGGAACGACCGGAGCCGCCTCATCTGCGTGGTCACACGTGCCTTGCGCCTCCTGATGTCTTGCGTCGAATGGCTCGTATTTCAGACGGCGAAGCTCGCGCTCGGGCGCGAGGAATCCAGCGGGGCGCCCTCCTGCGCGATAGACGGGGGCGTGGTGTGGCGCGGCGCCGCCGGCACGTGCGCAACGTGTGAATGATGCGCATGCTCCGCGCTCGCTTGCTTGGCACCCTGGATATCGACCGGTTGAACGTCGTAGGGCTTGTTGACGCCGATCGCGTTGCTGTAGACGGCGGGCACGCCAGGGAAGCCGACCAGTTTCCAGCCGATCATGTCCTTGTTGCCGCCGTAGGCGGGATCGGAGAAGAAGCCGTCCTTGGTGTCGCCGAGCAAATGATTGAAGAACGTCGCGCCGGGTACCTCTTGCAGATCCTTGTCGCCCGCCATCTCGGACAAGCCCTGCAGTACCTCGTCTTGTTTTGCGGCATCGAGCAGGGCGAATCGCTTGCCGTACTTCGCTTCGCAATAGCGATCCGTCGCGGCAATGCCGGCGCGGTACAGCTCGCGCGGCGTAAGCGGCAGTTGGTAGCCTTGAAAGGGTGTCGTGGCGCCGAACGGCCCTTGATTGTAGAAGCGCGCCCCCGCACCGTAGTCACCGGACAATTGCTGATCGATGAAGTAGGGCACATCTGCTTCGAGTGCGCCCGGACCGAGTTCATCGGCCGGAATGAGCCGCGCTACGGCCGCCTGCACGAATTCGCTCTCGGCGTCGCTGAAGAATGTGTACGCCTTCTTAAGCGTGCCGAGTTTGTTGTTTGATGCCGCCGACGCCACCGCGACAGAGCCACCCGCCAACGCGGCGACGGCACTGCCCAGAAGCGCCAAGAAACTGCGCCGATCTATCATCGCTCACCTCCATATCGAGAAGTGAGGGCGCGCAAAAGAAACGTCCTCGAAAAGTGAAAGGGGAAAAGAGTAAGGCCCTTTTTGAAGTCCTGTTGGGAAGTCGATTCTATGCCTGCTGTAGGCCCTGTCAATCAGGTCACACCGCCAGGAAACCGCCGTCGACGACCAACTCGGTGCCGGTAATGTAGGACGCTTCGTCGCTGGCGAGGAACAGTACGGGATAGGCGCCCTCCTCCACCGTCCCGGCGCGCAGCAGCGGAATGCCGCTGATGACTTTTTCGCGCAAAACCGGGTCGGCCGCCGTGATGGACGTCTTCATCGGCGGCATGATGCCCGGATGCACCGAGTTCACCCGTATGTTGTCTTTGCCGAACTGCACGGCCGCAGACTTGGTGAGAATGCGCACCGCACCCTTGGACGCGTTGTAGCCCATATGCACGAAGCTCTGCCCGGCGAAACCCGAGGTTGAAGAAAAATTGACGATCGAACCGCCACCGATCTTCTGCATCTCCGGCACCACGTGCTTGATACCGAGGAAAGTGCCGCGCGCATTCACTTCCATCAGGCGGTCGTAGTAGTCGGTGCTCATGCGGTCGGGCACGGCGCCGCTCAGGCCGGCGGCATTGACCAAGATATCGATTCGGCCATAGCGCGCTATCGTCGCACGCACCGCTTCGATCCATTGATTTTCCTGGCTCACGTCCAAGCGCAGGTAGAACGCGTCGCCGCCGCCCGATGCGATGGTGCTCGCCACTTCTTTGCCTTCGCGCTCGAGTAGATCGGCGATGACGACCTTGGCGCCTTCGCGTGCGAACAGTTTGGCCGTCGCTGCGCCCATGCCGTGCGCGCCGCCGGTAATCATTGCGATCTTGTCCTTGAGCCTCACGTCGTTCTCCTTCGCTGATCGTTGAGAGGAATGCATTTCTCGGCGCAGTGTAGCACCGCGCAAGAGCCGAAAAGGCAGCGTAGCTCGGAGCGAAAAGCGCGATTTGTGCACTGCGAAAACGGGTCCGGCGCGGCCGGCGCGCGTTTTGTTGCGCTCGTCATAGCGGAGGACTAATATCGGTCGCTCACTCGAGAACTCGCCGCGGAACTTGCAATCACCGCAGGCGGTCAGGCAAGCAATGCTCAAGGGCAGTACCCAGGGCGGGCCGACAAGCCTGCCACTATCCCACGAGTTTAGGAGGAGGAGACCTTCATGTTGCTAGCTCAGATCCAACGTACCGTAGCAGTGGCCGCACTGGCAGGATTGTCGTCCTTGTCAGCATGGGCGGCCGATCCCGGATTTCCGGCCCCGAGCGGGGATCCCAGTGTCATTCCTGCAGGCGCCAAACTCGACCGTGTTTTCGACGGAGGCTGCATGCTCACCGAAGGGGTCGCGGCGGGCCTTGACGGCATGGTCTACTTCAGCGACATCACCTTCAGCAAGTTCTGCAAGGACGCCTCCGGGAAGTTCATTCAGGCGGGCAATATCTGGAAGCTCGATCCCAAGACCAACCAAGCCACGATCTTTCGCAGCCCTTCGGGTATGTCCAACGGGCTGAAGTTCGATCGCGAAGGCAACATGATCGCCGCGCTGGGCGCCGACTATGGCGGACGCATGCTGATCAAGACCGACATGAAGAGCGGCAAGAGCTACGTGCTCGCCGGTATGTTCGAGGGCAAAGAATTCAACGCGCTCAACGACATTTCCATCGACGAGAAAGGCCGCATTTACTTCACCGACCCGCGCTATCTCGGACATGAGGCGGTGCGTGCCGACGGCTTCGCCGCCTATCGGCTCGACCCGGACGGCAAGCTCGAGCGTGTGGCCACCGACTGCGGCAAGTGCAACGGCATCTTGGTTTCGCCCGATCAGAAGCGTGTCTACATCGTCAGCAACGACAACGGCTTCCTGGAGTTCCAAAACCTGAAGGAAGGCGAAAAGACGCTCCAGGGTCATCACGAACTCGCCGTTTACGACCTGTCGGCGGACGGTAAGTTGAGCAACCGCCGCGTGGTGATCGACTATCAAAAGCAGAACCCGCCCTGCAGCGGACCCGACGGCATGGTCGCCGACACCGAGGGCAACATCTGGATGGCGGCGCGCTGCGAAAATCGGCCAGGCATCGTCGTGCTCAATCCGGAGGGCAAAGAGCTCGGCTACATCCCGACCGGCACCAAAGACAAGCCTGAATTGCCGACCAACGTCGGCTTTGGCCGAGGTGAGGACGCCAACGTTTTGTGGGTAACCTCCGGCAAAAGCCTGTACAAGATCAAGGTCGGCAAGAAGGGTTATCAGCTGCCATAGGTTAGACTTCGAGGAGGAGGACTCATCCGAAGACAGCCCGTTCCCCGATCTCGCGTATCGAGGAAC
>CAZILI010000279.1:0-3151 GCA_964539965.1 uncultured Burkholderiales bacterium
TAGACCGGAAGATGCGAGAGAGAGCCGGCGCGGAAGCCGGCGATGTGGTCGCGCGCGACCAGGCAGTTACGGTGTACGCGCACGAAACGCTGCGCGAACTCCTCTTCCAGGCTCACCAGCGACTCCTCAATCAGATACTCGCGCGCCGCCGTCTTGAGGGTGACGTACTTGAGCTCGGCCCGCATGTACAGGACGTCGGCAATCGGGACCAGCATGATGCGCCCGCGCTCGGTCACGCTTAAGTGGCTGCGCGCACGCTGCGGCAATTGCTTGAGCCCGGGCTCCAGGCCGGCACGCTGCGTCGAAACCTTCTTCAGCGCCGTCAACAAGCGCTCGCGCCGAATCGGCTTCAACAGGTAGTCGATCGCGTTCAATTCGAACGCCTTGACCGCGTAGGCGTCGAAGGCGGTGGTGAACACGATGGCGGGAGGCGTCTCGAGCTTCTGCGCGTGGCGCGCCACCTCGATGCCGTCCATGGTTGGCATGCGGATGTCGAGCAACACCAGGTCGACCGGATGGTCGTTCAAGAAATTGAGCGCGTGCACGCCGTCGAACGCTTCGCCCGCCACGGTCACCGGCACGCTGGCGGCGCAGTCTGCCAGCACCTCTCGCAGGCGATTGCGCGCCGGGGTCTCGTCGTCGACGATCAGCACCCGCAGCGGTTCGCTCACGCAGGCACCACGCGATACGGCAGGGCTATGGTCACCTGATAGATCGAACCGGTCACTTGAGACTTGAGGCTCGCCTCGACGTCGAAATGCAGCGCCAAGCGCTCGCGAATGTTGTTGAGCGCCATGCGATTGCCCTGATGATGACTGCCGCTGGCACCGTGGTAAGGGTTGCGCAGTACCATGAACACGCGATCGCGGCTTTCGTAGATGTTGATGGTTATCTCGCCCGGCTCTGCCGAGGGCTCGATGCCATGGTACACGGCGTTTTCGACTAGAGGTTGCAACACCAGCGGCGGCACCAATGCGTCGTGCGGCATTTTTTCGATGTGCCAAGCCACCCGCAAGCGCTCGCCCAAGCGCAGTTGCTCGAGCTCGAGATATTGCTTGGTGAGCGACACCTCGTCCTGCAGCGGCGTCAACTGGCGATTGTCGGCCATCAGCACGCGAAACAAGTCCGCCAAGTCCTCCAGGGCGCGCTCGGCGCGCTTGGGGTCTTCGCGCATCAGGCTCAACACCGCGGTGATGCTGTTGAACAAGAAATGCGGGCGAATGCGCGCCTGCAGAGCCGCTAAGCGCGCCTCGCTCACCGCAGGCGACAGGGCGCGGCTGCGCAAGTGAAAGAACGAGAGCAGCACGCCGAGCGCGATCAGCGCATACAGCCACAGCTCCCACAGCGCTCGTATCTCCAGTATCGGGAACAGCGCGGTCATCGCGCGCGCCGCCAGGGCGACGATCGCCAGCTCGACGCCGATCACGCAGAGGGTGCTGCGCACATAGGGTTGGCGCGCCAGCCAGGGCTGCAAGGCGCCCAGCACCACGATGCTGAGCAACAGCATCGGTTGCAAGGTAGCGACAATCACGACCAAGTCTTCCCAGAAGCCCGGCTGAAAACCCTTGCGGGCGAGCGCCGCCAGCGCCGCCAGGGCGTTCACCAGGAGCAACACCCGCAGGATCACGCCCAGATTGCGGAAGTCGGGCAGAACGGGGGGCGGAAGGTTCTGATTTATACTCGCCATCGGCAGATATTCTCAGAGATGGCTTCCTTTCATGCAAGGAAACAAGCCCGATTCCGCCGCTTCCAAGGCTTGGTCCGGCCGCTTTGCCGAGCCGGTAAGCGAGTTAGTGAAGCGCTACACCGCCTCGGTCGGGTTCGATTGCCGTCTCGCCCGCTACGACATTGAAGGCTCGCTCGCGCACGCGCGCATGCTAGCCCGCCAGGGCATCATCGGCCCAGCGGACCTCGCGGCGATCGAGCGCGGCATGGCGCAAATCGCGCAAGAAATCGAGGGCGGGCGCTTTCACTGGTCGATCGATCAGGAGGACGTGCATCTCAACATCGAGAAGCGGCTCACCGATCTGGTCGGCGAGGCGGGCAAGCGGCTACATACCGCACGCTCGCGCAACGATCAGGTCGCCACCGACATCCGACTCTACTTGCGCCATGCGATAGACGAGATCGCATTGCGCATCGTGAAGCTGCAAAACGTGCTGCTCGACCTGGCCGAGCGGCATGCGGCGACCTTGCTGCCCGGCTTGACTCATCTGCAAGTCGCGCAGCCGATCGCCTTTGGCCATCATTTGATGGCCTACGTCGAGATGCTCGAGCGCGACCGTGAGCGCCTCGCTGACTGTCGAAAACGCGTCAATCGCTTGCCGCTGGGGGCGGCTGCGCTGGCCGGGACCAGCTTTCCCATCGATCGCGAATGGGTCGCGCGCGAGTTGGGCTTCGACGGCGTGTGCGAAAACTCGCTCGACGCAGTCTCTGACCGGGATTTCGCTATCGAGTTTTGCGCCGCGGCGGCGCTCGTGATGATGCATTTGTCGCGCTTCGCCGAAGAGCTGATCTTGTGGATGAGCCCGCGCTTTCGCTTCGTCGAGTTGGCCGATCAGTTCTGCACCGGCTCCTCCATCATGCCGCAGAAGAAGAATCCCGACGTGCCCGAGCTAGCACGGGGCAAGGCCGGCCGGGTGCTGGGCCATCTGGTGGCGTTGGTGACCTTGATGAAATCCCAGCCGCTTGCCTACAACAAGGACAATCAAGAAGACAAAGAACCGCTGTTCGACAGCGTCGACACCCTCATGGACACCTTGGCGGTGTTCGGCGAGATGCTGCCCAGCATGCGGGTCAACGCCGAGGCCATGCGCGCCGCGCTGGCCGAGGGCCATGCCACCGCGACCGATCTGGCGGATTACTTGGTCCGCAAGGGGCTCGCCTTTCGCGACGCGCCCGAAGCGGTGGCGCGCGCGGTGCGCCAGGCCGAGGGGTTGCGTCTGGACTTAAGCCGCGTCGCGCTCGATCAACTCAAGCAGATCTCTCCGTTGGTGGAAGACGACGTGCTCGCCGTGCTGAGCGCGGAGGGCTCGGCCGCAAGCCGCAACCACCTCGGCGCGACCGCCCCCGAGCAAGTGCGCGCGGCCGTAGCGCGCGCACGCCGGCGCATTCAGGGCTAGGCCGCAGCGCGTGTCCCCGCCGAGCGGGG
>CAZILI010000279.1:3161-5754 GCA_964539965.1 uncultured Burkholderiales bacterium
ATTTCGGCACATGCTCGCGGCAAATCATGCGCGTCTCGGGTCCGGATAGGCGCTCGGCGTACAGCGCGCAATGGTGGGTGCGCTGGCTGCGGCGCTGGCAGTAGACGCACGTGCTGCATACCCCGAAGGTCCGTCCGCTCGAATAGGCTTGCACCGCGTACAGGGTCTCGCGCAAGGCGGACACGCTGTTGCGTACCCGGTTGGCGCTGATATTGCGCGTGGCGGTCTGCCACAGGCCGGCCGGCGACAGATCCACCAAAAAGCGCTCGCCCTGCGGCGACAGGCGCAGTCGCACCACGCGCCGGTCGAGCTCGTCCTGGTAACGCTCGACCAGGCCGCGCCGGTCCAGCAGCAGCAAGCTCTGCGAGATCGTGCCCTTGGTGACGCCCAAATACTCGGCCAGCCCCTGCGGCGTGTTGCTGAAGCGGTTGGCCAGATTCAGGTACAGCAGCGCCTCGATGTGCACCGGCTGCAACCCCTCTTGCGCCCCTAGGCGACGCATCTCGGCGCGGATGAGGTTGCCTAGGCGGTCCACCAGTTGCAGCATCGCCAGCGGGTTTTTGAGCATAGTAGTGTCGAGTCTAAACTAAATCTCAACAACTTTGCAAGAGTTCAAAAAAACGTATCGAGCCGATACTTTCTCTCTCGTATCTCTATGAATTCATGGGATTTTGGCCTTTTGGAGCCGTTTTTTGGCGGCTGTCAAGGGCGCCTAGTGCATGCCCCCCGATTTTTCGCATCGGCCGGAGAGCCAGCATTGGCGCGGCTTTCCAGGGCATGGAGCATTTTTCGGCGCGGTTGGGCGAGCTCGCGCTAGCGCCTGTTCGCGACGCGCCGGACGACACGGGGCGCTATGCTAAGATGCCGCGCATTCGGCCCACTCCATCATGCGCGCCCTCGTCTTTCTTCTCGTCGTGGCCCTGTTCGCCGCCGGTTGCGGGCTGAAGGGCCCGCTCTACCTGCCCGATCCGAACGCGAAGAAGCAGGAACAGAAGAAATGAGCGCGCTGCCCGGCTGCGACCAACTGCAACGCCACCGGGGCGAACTTCGCCTAGAGCAGGTGGCGCTGCGCGAGCTGGCGACCCGCTTCGGCACACCGTGCTATGTGTATTCCCGCGCCGCGTTGAGCGCCGCCTACGCCGAGTTCGTCGAGGCGTTTCGCGGCCGCGACACGCTGATCTGCTACGCGGCGAAGGCGAACTCGAACCTCGCCATCCTCGATCTATTCGCGCGCTTGGGCGCCGGCTTCGATATCGTCTCCGGCGGCGAACTGATGCGCGTGCTGGCCGCGGGCGGCGATCCGGCCAAGGTGATCTTCTCCGGCGTCGGCAAGAGCGAGGCCGAAATGCGCCTAGCGCTGCGGCACGACATCTTGTGCTTCAACGTCGAGTCCGGCAGCGAACTGCGGCGGCTGGAACGCGTGGCCGCCGGCGAGGGCCGGCGCGCCCGCATCTCGCTGCGGGTGAATCCGGACGTCGATCCGAATACACATCCGTATATCGCCACCGGGCTCAAGGACAACAAGTTCGGCATCGCCTACCAGGAGGCGCTCGAGCTGTATCGCCTGGCGGCGAGCTTGCCGCATCTGCAGGTGCTCGGCATCGATTGCCACATCGGCTCGCAGATCACCTCGGCGACACCGTTTGCCGACGCGCTAGATCGCCTGCTGGCGCTGGTTGACGCGCTACAACGCGAAGGCATCGCGGTGAGCCATCTCGATCTCGGCGGTGGGGTAGGTATCCGCTATCGCGACGAGGAGCCGCTGTCGATCGCCGCCTACGCCCAAGTGCTACAGGCGAAACTCGGGCGCCGCCGGCTCACCCTCATGCTCGAGCCGGGCCGGCGATTGGTCGGCAACGCGGGACTGCTGCTGACGCGCGTCGAGTATGTGAAGCAGAGCGCGGACAAGAACTTCGCCGTGGTGGACGCCGCCATGAACGACCTCATCCGACCGGTGCTGTATGAGGCGTACCACGAGATCGTCAACCTGTCCGACGCGCCCCGGCCGGCTAAGCTGTACGACGTCGTCGGCCCGGTGTGCGAGAGCGCCGACTTCCTCGCCAAGGAGCGCAGCCTGGCTCTCGCCGAGGGCGATTTGCTCGCCGTGCTGTCGGCCGGCGCCTACGGCAGCGTCATGAGTTCGAACTACAACACCCGCCCGCGCGCGGCCGAAGTCATGGTCGACGGCGCGCAGGCGTACCTGGTGCGCGAGCGCGAATCGATCGAGCAGCTGTACGCCGGCGAGCACTTGTTGCCTCGCTAGCACGCCCTCGGTTTTCTCTGCCCGGCTGCGTCGGGCTTGCAAGACCTGCCGAACTCGATCACTTAGTATCGAGTCGATACTTTCCCCTCACACTGCATGCAAAATAGATGGCGAATCACGTTGATTTGTTGTGCATTTCCGAAATCGTTACTTTAGAATTCACTTCGCCGAGCATGGGTTACGCTGGAAACCGCGAGTGAGTTCGCTGCCTCTAGCGTGACTGTCAAGCCAAGGCATCCAGTACAAACTTGAGAAAGGAGTTTGAACATGGCAACAGCAAAGAAGAAGCCCGCCGCGAAGAAGCCCGCCGCGAAGAAGCCGGCCGCGAAG
>CAZILI010000280.1:0-5739 GCA_964539965.1 uncultured Burkholderiales bacterium
TGTGCTGGTCGAGGTCCCGTTGCTGGAAGGCGAGTCGGTTACCGCCGCCGACGTGCGTGTACAGAACAGCGTCGCGCTAGTGAATCTCGGCCCGCAGTCGAGCGAATTCCTGTTCGAAAGCGCATTGCGAGAGACGCCGAATGTCACGCTCAAGGCGCCGACAGCGAGCAACCAGATCCAGGTGTGGCGCTTGAATCTAGGTCCGCAATGGCACGCAAGCTTAGGCGGCATTCCGGTAGTGCACCATCAGGACGATCAATCTCAATGGTTGCCGCAATGGCAACCTTGGCCCGGCGAAGAGGTGAAGCTCGCGTTTGCGCGGCCGCTCGGCGTCACCGGGCAGACCTTGACGCTCGATCGCAGCCTGTTGACGGTGTCTCCCGGCATCCGTGCGACCGACGTCGAGCTGGCGCTCAGCTTGCGAGCGAGCCGCGGCGGTCAGCACGCGATCAGCTTGCCCGCCGGCGCGGTGTTGCAGAGTGTCGCCATCGACGGCAGGACACAGCCGATTCGTTTGGAGGGCGGTGTTGTAAAACTGCCTATCAATCCCGGCAAGCAAAGTGTCGGTTTGAGCTGGCGCGAGCCTCGCGGCGTGGCAACGCGGTTCGCCAGCGCGCCGGTCGACGTCGGCGTGCCCAACGTCAATCATCGCATCGACCTGAAGATGCCGGAAGGGCGCTGGCTGTTGTGGGTCGGCGGTCCACGCATGGGACCGGCGATCTTGTTCTGGGGTGTGGTGATCGCGCTGGTTTTGATCGCGGTTGCGCTCGCGCGGCTGACGATCACGCCGTTGCGCTGGCATCACTGGTTTCTGCTCGGCCTCGGCCTCACGCAAGCGCCGCTGGCGACCGCGACCCTGGTCGCCGGCTGGTTCGTGGCGTTCGGATTGCGCAAGCGCTACCGCGAGCAGTACGCCAGCAATCGATTGTTCAACGTCGCTCAAATCGTCTTGGTGCTGTGGACCTTGGCGGCGATCGTCGGCTTGTTCTCGGCGGTGCAGCAGGGCTTGCTCGGCTATCCGGAAATGCAGATCGCGGGTAACGGCTCGGACGCGAGTAATCTACGTTGGTACCAAGACCGGGCGCCCTCGACCTTGCCGAGCGCTTCGGTCGTGTCGGTGCCGCTGATTGCCTATCGATTGCTGATGCTCGCCTGGGCGCTGTGGCTCGCGTACTCGCTGCTGCGCTGGGCGCGTTGGGGGTGGGAGTGCTTCGCCGATCTCGGCTATTGGCGCAAGCTCGATCTGTGGAAGGCGGCCAAGTCGGTCGCCGCCAAGGCGGAAGGGCGAGCGCCGGACGAATCATAGCGCCGTTCAGCGGCACGCCGAGGCACCGATGTCCGCTGCGCTTGCTTTGTCGCGCCAACTCCGACATCATGGGTGCCTTGTTCGACGGCGGGCCTCCCCGCATTGCTAGGTAGTGAATCTGGTCAGGTCCGGAAGGAAGCAGCCATAGCTATTGATGCAAGTGCCGGGGGTTGGGCTCGCCACCCTCCCTTGTCTTTGTTAGCCGCGACCGGTGTCACGCGATGCGTGTGCTGTTCCCGAGCCCATGCAAGCGGGCTGCGCAGCGCGCCTTTGATACAATCGCCGCATGGGTTATCAAGTTCTCGCGCGCAAATGGCGGCCTAAGAATTTCTCCGAGTTGGTGGGCCAGGAGCACGTGGTTCGCGCGCTCGCCAACGCTCTCACGCAACAGCGATTGCATCACGCGTATCTATTTACCGGCACGCGCGGTGTGGGCAAGACGACCTTGGCGCGCATCCTCGCCAAGGCGTTGAATTGCGAAACCGGGATTACCGCAACGCCGTGCGGCGCCTGCGGCGCTTGTACACAGATCGATGCCGGGCGCTTCGTCGACATGATGGAGGTCGACGCCGCCACCAACACCGGCGTCGACGAGATGCGCGAGTTGCTCGACCAGGCGCAGTATGTCCCGGTCATCGGGCGCTTCAAGGTCTACATCATCGACGAAGTGCACATGCTGTCGCGGCCGGCGTTCAATTCTATGTTGAAGACGTTGGAGGAGCCGCCCGAGCACGTCAAATTCGTGTTGGCCACGACCGACCCGCAGCGTGTGCCGATCACCGTGCTGTCGCGCTGCTTGCAGTTCAATTTGAAGCAGATGCCGGCGGACTTGATCGTCAAGCGGCTCACCGAGATCCTCGAGCGCGAGGCGATCGCGTTTCAGCCGCCGGCGCTGGCGCTGTTGGCGCGCGCCGCGCAAGGCAGCATGCGCGACAGTCTGTCGTTGCTCGACCAGGCCATCGCGCACGGCGGCGGGAAAGTCGAACTCGCGCAAGTTGCGGCCATGCTCGGCTCTATCGATCAAGAGTACCTGTTCGATTTGCTCGAATGCTGGGCGCGCGGCGACGGCAAGGCCATGATCGAGCAGGCGCAGCGCATGGCCGAGCGCAGCCTCGCCTTCGACGAGGCGCTGCTTGAGTTGGAGGCGATCTTGCATCGTCTCGCGCTTCTGCAAACCGTGCCGGAGGCAGCCGATGCGCAAGCCGCCGGGCATGACCGCTTGGTCGAGCTCGCCGCGCGTTTCAGTCCCGAGGACGTGCAGCTTTTCTATCAGATCGTGTTGTCCGGCCGGCGCGATCTGCCGTTTGCGCCCGACGAGTACGCCGGCTTCACCATGACGCTGATGCGCATGCTTGCCTTCGAGATCGACGATGCAACGCCGCAGGCGCGCGCCGCACCGACGCCCGCCAAAGTGAGCGCAGCGCGCACGCCGGCGCAGTCGCTTTCGGCGGCCGCGCCCGCGACTCTCAACGGCAAGTTCGACGGCAACTGGCTTGCGCTGGTCGACAAACTGAAGGCCGGCGGTATGGCACATATGCTAGCGCGCCATTGCGAGCTGGTTGACTATGCGGGCGGCAAGTTCGACTTGACGGTGCCGCAGGAGCACAGCCATTTGCTCGACAAGTCCTATCAAGACAAGCTTAAGTCGGCGCTCGCCGCCTACCTGGGCGAGGCGGTGCGCGTCAACATCGCCGTGGGCAAAGCGAACGGCAGTTCTCTGGCGGCGATTCAGGACAAGGAGCAGCGCGAGCAACAGGCGCGAGCCATCGCGGCTATCGAGCAAGACGAATTCGTGCGTGAACTGGTGGACAGCATGGACGGGAAGTTGATCGAGTCCTCAATCCGCCCGGTATGAGTTTTTCTAGGAGCCAAGCATGATGAAAGGTGGACTAGGCAATCTGCTCAAGCAAGCGCAAGTGATGCAAGAGAACATGAAGAAGATGCAAGAGCAGCTCGCCCATGTAGAGGTCGAAGGTCAGGCGGGCGGCGGCATGGTCAAGGTGCTCATGACCTGTCGCTACGACGTGAAGCGCGTCAGCATCGATCCTAGCCTGTTGGGCGAAGACAAAGACATGCTGGAAGACTTAGTCGCTGCCGGCGTGAACGACGCGGTGCGCAAAGTAGAGACCACCGTGCAAGAAAAGATGGGCGGCTTCACGGCAGGACTCGGCCTGCCGCCGGGCTTCAAGCTGCCGTTTTGAGTGACCCTATACACCCGGCCGTAGGGGCTTGTATGCCTCATCCCGTGGGCGTTTGAGAGCTATACCCCCGAGATACCCCCGCGAGTCGTTTCGTCGCCTTGCATACCCCCTCGACGCTGGAAGAACTGATTCAGGCCCTGCGCTGCCTGCCGGGAGTCGGTCCTAAGTCGGCGCAGCGCATGACCTATCACTTGCTTCAGCGCGACAAGCCGGGCGCACAACGCCTGTCCAAGGCGCTGGCCGAAGCGCTCGCCCGCATTCGCCATTGCGAGAAGTGCAACACGTTCACCGAAGAGGAAGTCTGCTCGCTGTGCCGCTCGCCGCGGCGCGACGAGAGCCTGCTGTGCGTGGTCGAGACGCCCGGCGACTTGCTCATGATGGAGCAGACGCATGCCTATCAAGGCTTGTACTTCGTGCTGCTCGGACGATTGTCCCCGCTGGACGGTGTCGGCCCCAAGGAAATACACCTCGATCGGCTGGTGCGCCGGGCGAGCGATGGCATAGTGAAGGAGGTCGTGCTGGCGACTAACTTCACGGTGGAAGGCGAAGCCACCGCGCACTACATCGGCGAACTGCTGCGCCCGCGGGGACTGAAGGTGAGTCGCATCGCGCGGGGATTGCCGGTGGGGGGCGAACTCGAGCATGTCGATTCCGGCACGCTCGCGCAGGCAGTCGCCGATCGGCGCACCATGTAGGATCGATCGCTCGGCCGCCCTGCGCACCGAATGGCGGTGGAAATGGTGCGTGGGACGCACCTTACGCTCCTCGGAACTATTGCGCCGTAGGGTGCGCCCTGCGCACCGACAAACGGTGGAAATGGTGCGTGTGACGCACCCTACGTTCCTCGGAACCGTTGCGCCGTAGGTGTGCCCTACGCACCGAATAACAGTGGGAGTCGTGCGTGGGACGCACCCTACGTTCCTCGGAATCATTGCGCCGTAGGGTGCGCCCTGCGCATCGTCGATCAACTCATCGATGTGCGGGTGAATCGTCCCATCGTAGAGAAGATGCGCTTTACCCCGCGCCAGATCTTAGGCAGCAGCCACAGCGCGAACAGCACGAACAGCAACAATCCGATCAAGAACACCACGGGATGAAAGAAGGCCGCCCACAGGCCGCCTAGCACCATGGCGTCCTCGCCGAACGAGGCGGTCCAGTTGCTGAAGGGTTCGGGCGAGGTGTTGATGATGGCTCGGCTGCCGGCTTTGGTGAAATGGCTGCCGCCCGCTAAGGTGCCGCCGAGGATCGCCGCGACCGCGATCAAAGCGGGATCCATCTGTCCCATGGCCCCGGCGGCGAGCAGCGCGCCAGCGGGAATTCGAATGAAGGTGTGAATCGAATCCCACAGGCTGTCGACCGCCGGAATCTTGTCCGCCACGAACTCCGCCAGCAGCATGAAGCCCGAAGCGCCGAGCACCCAGGGATGCGTGAGCAGCTGCAACGCCTCGGGCAGGGTGACGTAGCCGAGCTTGCCCAGCAGTCCCGCCAGGAACAACACCAAGTAGAGCCGCATGCCGCTCGCCCAGCTCAGTCCGGCGGCGAGCGCCACGGTTTGAAGGAGATTTTCCATCGCGCTTGCGAGTCTAAACGCTGGCGTTTCCCCCGACAACTGCACTAGCATGAGGCCAGCATGAACGAAGCGCTCGCCAGGCTCGCTCGCGACACGGTCGACAGTTTGTATCGAACGGAATCGCGGCGCGTGTTTGCTACGCTGATTCGCCTGCTCGGCGACTTCGACGTTGCCGAGGAGGCGCTGCAGGACGCGTTTGGCGCGGCGCTGGAGCAGTGGCCGCAGCACGGCGTGCCCGACAATCCGCGCGCTTGGCTCGTGTCTACCGGGCGCTTCAAGGCGATCGACGGCCTCCGCCGACGCGCGCGCTTCGAGCCCTTGCCCGAGGACATCGAAGAGCGGCTCGCCGCGGAGGAGAGCGAGGACGATGGCGCGGACAGCGTGCAAGACGATCGGCTGCGATTGATTTTTACCTGTTGCCATCCGGCGCTGTCCTCTGAGGCACAAGTCGCGCTGACCCTGCGCGAGGTGTGCGGTTTGACCACGGAAGCGATCGCGCACGCTTTTTTGACGCCGGCGCTGACCCTCGCGCAGCGCATCGTGCGCGCCAAGGCCAAGATCCGCGATGCGCGCATTCCCTACCAAGTACCCGCTCCGAGCGAATTGCCCGACCGGCTGGATGCGGTGTTGCGCGTCATCTACCTGGTGTTCAACGAAGGCTA
>CAZILI010000281.1:0-4436 GCA_964539965.1 uncultured Burkholderiales bacterium
TTTCGTGGACACCCGCATGGGACGGGCTTTTGCGCGCCCTGGCCGTGTTGCGAGGCTCGGCCATATGTGTCCAATATGCCCTTCGCCTCGCGCCTCGCCATGCATCGCGCAAAAGCGCCGTCGCGGCCATGAGGGACCTATTCAGAGGTTCCTCAAGCGAGCATCGCCCCGGATTGCTGGGGAACAAGGGAACCATGATAATGCAATCCTGCTGTGCTGACCAATGCGGGCAGCGGGCAACCAGGAGAGGAATGGGCATGCGCAACGGTGGGAAAGTATTGGCGGACGCTCTGATCGGCCACGGGGCCGACTTGGGATTCTGCGTGCCTGGCGAGAGCTTTCTCGCCGTGATCGACGGTTTGTACGACGTGCGCGAGCGTTTCAAGCTCGTCGTTTGCCGCCAGGAAGGCGGCGCCGCTTTCATGGCCGAAGCGTACGGCAAGCTGACCGGAAAGCCGGGCATCTGCCTGGTCACGCGCGGGCCGGGGGCGACCAACGCTAGCATCGGCGTGCACACCGCGTACCAAGATTCGACGCCCATGATTCTGCTCATCGGCCAAGTGCCGAACGAGTTCATGGAGCGCGAAGCGTTTCAAGAGATCGACTTTCGCCGCATGTACGGTCAGTTCACCAAGTGGACCGCGCAGATCGACCAGGCAGCCCGCATCCCCGAGATGGTGAGCCACGCCTTCCACCTCCGGCCGCCCTGGGCCGGTCGCGCTCGCACTGCCGGAAGACATGCTGACGCAAGAAGTCGAAGTGGCTGATGCGCCGCGTTACAAGACGGTGTACGCCTATCCGGGACTCGCGCAGCTCGAGCAGCTGCGCGGCATGCTGACGCAAGCCCAACGTCCATTCGTTCTTCTCGGCGGCGGTGGTTGGAGCGCCGACGCCTGCACGGCGTTGCAGCGCTTCGCCGAGGCGAACAAGCTGCCGGTGGGCTGTGCGTTTCGCCGGCAAGATCTGTTCGACAACACGCATCCGAACTACGCGGGTGACGTGGGTATCGGCATCAATCCCAAGCTCGCCGCGCGCATCGCCGAAGCGGATTTGATCCTGGCGGTGGGCGCGCGTCTGGACGAGATGACCACCAACGGCTACACCATGTTCGAGGTGCCGCGCCCGAGGCAGAAACTCATACACGTGCACCCGGGTGTGAACGAGCTGGGCAAGGTGTATCAGGCCGACCTTCTCATCAACGCGAGCCTCATGCCGTTCACCGGCATGCTCGCTGCCATGCAGCCGGTGGAGGCGAGCCGCTGGGCGGGCTGGACCGAAGCCGCGCACGCCGACTACCTCGCCAATATCGAGCCGGGACCCTGTCCCGGTCCGGTCGACATGGGCAAGATCATGCTGTGGCTGCGCGAGCACTTGCCGCCGAGCGCGATTATCACCAACGGCGCGGGCAACTTCTCCACCTGGGCCCATCGCTTCTACCAATATCGGCCTTGGCGCACGCAACTCGCGCCAACCAACGGCGCCATGGGCTATGGCGTACCGGCGGCGATCGCGGCCAAGCTGGTCTATCCGCATCGACCGGCGATCAACATCGCCGGCGACGGGGATTTCTTGATGACTGGTCAAGAGCTGGCCACCGCGATGCAATATCAGGCCGCGGTCATCTTTATCGTCGTCAACAACGGCATGTACGGCACCATCCGCATGCATCAAGAGCGCGAATTCCCGGGCCGCGTGCATGCCAGCACGCTCGACAACCCCGACTTCGCCGCGCTCGCGCGCGCCTTTGGCGCGCACGGCGAGACGGTGGAAACGACAGCGGCGTTCGTACCCGCCTTCGAGCGCGCAGTGGCTTCAGGCAAGGCCGCGCTGATCGAAGTCAAGATCGACCCGGAAGCCATCACCCCGCGCACGACCCTGTCGAAGCTGCGCGAACAGGCGCAGGCGAGACTTGCACAAGGTCGGCGCTAGCGCGCGAGCGGCTGGCCCGCGTTAATCCCGTACTGGCTCGAGTATGGCCTTGGAAGGCCTTGTGGATGCGGGCTATGGGGCAATACCCCCCAATTAGAAGGATAGACTCTAGTCGCCGGCGATGAACGCCACGGCATAGGCGCCGAGCGACAAGCTGGTCAAGTTGCTCACGCGCTTCCCGCTTTTGCGAAATCCGGCCGGATCGCTGGTCGCGCGAGCGAAGCTGCGCTCGTCGAGCATGCCGACGGTCGCCCCGCTGCCGATACCTTCGAGCGCGACACTCTGTGTGCTCGCGGTGAGGTTGGCCAGCCAGAGGGTCGTGCCCTGTTTGCTGCGATAGGCAAGTCCTGTGATCTTCGACTCGTCGTCGCTTTCCAACGTCAACAGCTTCTCTCCGGTGGCGCGGGTGAGCCCGCTCAACACGTGGAACAGCGGATAGACGCTCGGCTTGCCGAGGTCGTCGAAGTACGGCTGCGCATAGTCGGTCTTGCGGTACACGGCGCCGAGCGGACCCGTGGCTGCCCCCAGGCTCACGTGGTCGACCCCGGCGCGCGCCAGGCTCGCGACGTAGCCCAAGGTCCAGGCGGCGCCGAATAGGCCGCGCTGGCGCGGGTCCATTTTCGCCAAGCACACGCGCAGGTTGTCAGGATTGGGCGTGTAGGTCGCGCCGTGCGGATTGTCGCGGCAACCGATGCCGCTCGGCCCGACGCGATGCGAGGCCTTGGCGATGAAGCCGCGCGCCGTCTTTATTTGCCAGGGCAGTGCTTCCAAGGTTTCCATCACCGAGCGATCGTCGGGCGCGTGCACGATGGGACAGGTTGTGTTGGTAACGAAATCGAGCAGTTGCGCCGGCGGGCGCTTGCGGTTCAGTTCGGTGAAAAAGGAAAACATGCCGCCGCCCAGTTCGACACCCGGAAAGGCGTTGCGCGCGGCGGCGTACAGATCTTCGAGCGCCGGCGCCGGCGGATAGGTGCCGCCCGGCAGTACCGACTTCAGATGCCCCACCGGGCAGACCGCCACGCTCTTCACCATGAGGCCGGAGATACGCACCAGGTCGGCCACACCACGCAACTCGGCGGCGTAATCCTGCACGCTTTGCACCACCACTTCGAGCGCGGCTTGCGCCTGCGTCACCGCGCATAGCTGCGCGTACTTGGTGAGCTGCGACAGGCCGTGGCCGGCCCGCGCATCGAAGTGGCAGACGAGAAACTTGGGCGCCAGCATGCGCACCAGTTCGGTCTGCGCCAGCGCATGATCGACTTCGTCGGCGGGCACGCCGATGCCCACCGGCGGCATGGTGCGCGCGCTCGATCCGCCCACGCGCAGCGCGATGCGCTCGCCGGCGCCGCCGCCTGCCCCGCGCGGCAGCGCACCGCTCAGAGTCAGCTTGATCGATTGCTCGAACACCTCGTCCTCGGGGATGGTGTACGGCCACGGTTTGGCGAGCGGGCGCACGTAGGTCTTGAACGACGCATCGGTCCAGTTGCGATGATCTTCCATCTCGAAGGTCTCGCCTTCCATGCGGCAGGTCACCCACACGCCGGGCAGCGCCTCGTGGCTGAGCGCGCGGATATCGCGAAACGGACAGTCGGGATCCACACTTTCGGGAAAGCTGCTCATCACCTCGCTGCCGTCGACCTTCAGGACCTTGAGCTTGCGCCCGACCACGCCCTTGAGCGGATGCAGCACGACGAAACCGGTGCGATTGGTGAGAAAGTCGCTGCGTGCGCGCGCCACGGCGTGAAATTCCAGACTGCCGTCGGCCCGCCCTTCGATGCGCGCGTCGTATTCGAGCGCCTGACCGGGGCGCTCGCACAGCGCGTGATAGGACACGGTGAAGCCGTCGCCGCGCGGGTCGATTTCCAGTTCGCTCAACTCGGGGGTATAGGTGCCCCAATTCTCGTCGCGCGCCAAGTAAGAGATGGCGCGCAACACCTCGACGCCGTTCAAGCGCACATAGCGCAAGTTGCCGTTGTCGAACTCGGCGGTGAGCGGACCGGCGGTCAAGATCTTGCCGACGACATCGGGTTGCTCGGTGCCGCACAGCTTGACTGCGCGGGAAGCGTTGCTGGTCATGGCGTATTTCCTTCCGTTGCGGTGCGCGGCGCGCACGCTTGATGAACGTTCATAGAACCTTCTCCGTCTGCGGGTCGATCAGCACGGCCCGATTCATGTCGAGCGCCAATTGCAGGCGCTGATTCGGATGCTCGACGTCGTGCGCTTCCAGCTCGGCCACCACCGGCGTGCCGCCGAGGCGGAAGGTGGCGTAGGTGCGCGAGCCGGTCGGCTGCACCAGCTCGATGATCGCCTCGTGCGCCACCACCCCCGCGCGCAGCGCGCCCTGGACGCGGCTCATGTGCTCGGGACGTATGCCCAGTATCACCTCGCGCTCGGCTGCGGGCTCGACAACTTTGCCGCGGCCGGGCGGCAGCGCGAGTACCTCTCCCCCCGCTAGGTGCAGGCCCAGGGCGCCGCGCCCATCGGTTCGCTGACGCTCACCGGCCCCG
>CAZILI010000281.1:4446-5725 GCA_964539965.1 uncultured Burkholderiales bacterium
CAGGGCGCCGTCACCGGCCGGCGTCAAGCGCGCGGGGATGAAATTCATCGCCGGCGAGCCCAAGAAACCTGCCACATATTTGGTGGCCGGGCGCTCGAACAGATCGAGCGGTGCGCCTTGCTGCTCGATCACGCCCTCGCGCAGCAACACGATGCGGTCGGCCAAGGTCATGGCCTCCACCTGATCGTGCGTGACGTAGATGAAGGTCTTTCCCAACTCTTGGTGCAGGCGCTTGATCTCGCCGCGCATCTCGTCGCGCAGCTTGGCGTCCAAGTTCGATAGCGGCTCGTCGAACAAGTACAGCCGGGCGTTGCGCACGATGGCGCGGCCGATCGCCACGCGCTGCTGCTGCCCGCCGGAGAGCTGGCGCGGATAGCGGTCGAGCAGATGCTCGATGGCGAGCATCGCCGCGGCCTGCTGGACTTTGGTCTTGATCTCGGCTTCGGCGCTCTTGCGCGCGCGCAAGCCGAAGGCGATGTTGTCGTACACCTTCATGTACGGATATAAAGCGTAGTTCTGAAACACCATGGCGATGTCGCGGTCTTTCGGCGCCATGTCGTTGACCACTTGCCCGCCGATCTCGATGCTGCCGCGGTCGGCGTCTTCCAGTCCGGCGATAGTGCGCAGCAACGTGCTCTTGCCGCAGCCCGACGGCCCGACCAGGATGGTGAATTCCCCGGCGGGGATCTCCAAATCGACCCCGCGCACCGCGTGCACGCCGCCATAGTATTTGTGCAGGCCGCTTATCTTGAGATCAGCCATCGCCTCTTCGTCCCTTGATTCATCCCTTCACCGCTCCCAGCGAAATGCCGCGCACCAGATAGCGTTGCAAGAACGCCACGACGATGAAAATCGGCAGCGTCCCGAGCACCGACATCGCCGAGATCTTGGCCCAGAAATTGGATTGCCCGCCGAAGTAGTGCGTGACCTGCACCGTGTAGGTCGTCACCTCGGTGCGCGACAGCACCAGGGCGAACAGGAACTCGTTCCAGGCGAACACGAAGGTGAAGATCGCCGTGGCGAACAATCCCGCGCGCGCCATCGGGAACACCACCTTCCACAGCACCTGCCAGCGGCTGTAGCCGTCCACCAGGGCCGCCTCCTCGAGCGCGGGCGGGATGTCGAGGATGTAGCCGCGCATCATCCAGATCACGTAGGGCAGGTTGAACGCGGTGTAGAGCAGGATCAGGCCGATGTGCGTATCGACCGCGCGAAACCAGACGTAGAGCAAGAAGATGGGGAACACCACGGCGATGGGCGGCACCATGCGCTGCGAAAT
>CAZILI010000282.1:0-5659 GCA_964539965.1 uncultured Burkholderiales bacterium
GTGTGCCCGGCGCCCTGCGAGGAGGCGTGCACGCTACGCATCAACAACGATCCGGTCGGGATCAAGTCGATCGAGCACTTCATCATCGACAAAGGCTGGGAGATGGGATGGGTTGCGCCGCAGCCGCCCCAGCGCAAGACCGGCAAGCGCGTCGCCGTGGTCGGCTCCGGGCCGGCCGGGCTCGCCTGCGCGCAGCAATTGGCGCGCGCGGGCCACGCCGTCGTCGTGTTCGAAAAGAACGATCGCGTCGGCGGGTTGCTGCGCTATGGCATTCCCGATTTCAAGATGGAGAAGTGGCTCATCGACCGGCGCGTCGAGCAGATGCGCGCGGAAGGCGTCGAATTTCGGCCGAACCACGTAGTCGGCGGCAGCGTGCAAGCGAAGGGCGGGGGCGAAGGCGCGCCGAGCGTTGTCTCGCCCAAGGATTTGTGCGAGCAATTCGATGCCGTCGTGTTGTCCGGCGGCGCCGAAATGCCGCGCGATCTCCCCATTCCCGGTCGCGAACTGGCGGGCGTGTATTTCGCCATGGAGTTCTTACCGCTGCAGAACAAGCGCGTCGCGGGCGACTCCGGCGTCGCGGAGCTTTGGGCCACTGGCAAGCACGTGGTCGTCATCGGTGGCGGAGACACGGGCTCTGACTGCGTAGGCACCTCCAACCGGCACGGTGCCGCGACAGTCACGCAATTCGAATTGCTTCCCATGCCGCCCAATACTCAGCACAACGCCGTCTGGCCCTACTGGCCGGCTCGGCTGCGTACCTCCTCCTCTCACGAAGAAGGCTGTGCGCGCGATTGGGCCATCACGACCAAGGCGTTTCGCGGCGAAAACGGCAAGGTGAAGGGCCTCACCGCCTACCGCGTCGACTGGCAGAAGGACCCAGCAACCGGACAGATGAAGATGAGCGAAATCGCCGGCAGCGAGTTCGAGCTGCCCGCCGATCTCGTGTTGCTCGCGATGGGTTTCCTAGGTCCGGTGCAAAAAGGCATGCTCGACGAGCTCAATGTCGAGAAGGATGCGCGCGGCAACGTCAAAGCGACCACCGACGGAGAGCGTTGCTATCAGACATCCGTACCCAAGGTGTTCGCGGCAGGCGACATGCGCCGCGGCCAATCGCTGGTCGTGTGGGCGATCCGAGAAGGCCGCCAATGCGCCCGCTCGGTCGATGAGTTCCTGATGGGGCGTTCGGACCTGCCGCGGTAGCGCGCTGTTAGGCCCGCGCGGTACTAGGGGGTATTGGGATACCATAACCACCTTCGACCGCTGCACCGGGCACCGTGACCAGACTTCGCAACGACACGCTGATTCGCGCGCTCCTGCGTGAGCCCACGCCTTACACGCCGATCTGGATCATGCGCCAGGCCGGGCGCTACCTCCCCGAATACAACGCCACCCGCGCGCGGGCGGGTAATTTTCTTGAGTTGTGCAAGACACCAGAGCTCGCCACCGAGGTGACGTTGCAACCGTTGGCGCGGTTCGATCTCGACGCCGCGATCTTGTTCTCCGACATCCTGGTCATTCCCGACGCCATGGGCCTGGGCTTGTACTTCTCAGAGGGCGAGGGCCCCAAGCTGGAGCGGCCGTTGCGCGAGGAATGGGAGATCAAGAACCTTTTTGTCCCCGACCCCAACGTCGAACTCTCCTACGTCATGGAGACAGTGGGGCACATTAAGAAGGCGCTCGACGGCAGCGTGCCGCTGATCGGGTTTTCAGGCAGTCCGTTCACGCTCGCGTGCTACATGGTCGAAGGCGGCGGCTCTGACGATTTTCGACGCATCAAGACCATGCTGTATGACCGCCCCGATCTGCTGCACCGCATACTCGACATCACGGCGCAAGCCGTCACCGCCTACTTGAATGCGCAAATCGCCGCAGGGATCAACGTAGCCATGATTTTCGACACTTGGGGCGGCGCGCTGTCGCACGCAGCCTACGAGGAATTCTCTCTCCGCTATGTGCGGGCAGTGCTGGCGGGCCTACGAGTCCCCTCCGGCGCCACTGTGCCGACCATCGTGTTTACCAAGGGAGGCGGCTTGTGGCTGGAGCGCATCGCCGACACCGGGTGCAATGCCGTCGGCCTGGACTGGACGGTCGATCTCGGCTCGGCGCGCCAGCGGGTAGGCGAGCGGGTCGCCTTGCAGGGCAATCTCGATCCGGCGGTGTTGTTCTCCTCGGCGAATCGCATCGAGCAGGAGGTCGATAGTGCGCTCGCAGCGTTCGGGAAGGGATCCGGGCATGTTTTTAACTTGGGCCACGGTATCTCTCAATATACCCCGCCCGAGCACGTACAAGTACTCGTGGATAGGGTTCACGAGGTGAGTAAGCGCTACCACTAGACAGGGGCATGAAGCCGCGTACGGCCCGGTGTTATACACAACTCGAGAGCGCGCGCAACAATTTTTTCTCGGGACTGATAGATCAACCAGCACCTCATCGCATGATATTGATAAATAAGCACTTTTGCGCTGTCTATTTTTTGCGCAAAGCTGTGCCGCTCTGCTTCTTAGAGGGAAAACAGGGCGAACTAGGCCCGGTTATGAACAAAGTTATCCACAAGCTGGTATTCGTCAGGAAGTTGTCGTTACTCGCAAGAGAATTGAAAGGCGATTTGTAGAGATCTCTTCAAGCGTTCACCGCAACATATCGCTTTTAAAGTGAATTAGCCGGTTCTCCGTGGCCTATGTACGCGTCGCCATCAACGCTCCCTTGCACCAGCTGTTCGACTACGGCGCCGGAGATGCGACCGCGCAAGATATCGGCGCGCGTGTCTTGGTCCCGTTCGGCCGCAAGCGCACGGTGGGTGTCATTCTCGCCCTGGAAGACCAATCCGCGCTGCCCGAATCGCAAGTCAAGCCTGCAATTCAGATCTACCGGGATCGCACCGGTGTGCCGCGCGACGTGCTCGATATGCTGGAATTCGCCGCCGACTACTACGTTCATCCCCTCGGCGCTGCGATATTCTTGGCACTCCCCCCCGCGCTGCGCCGGGCGCGCAGCCTTGCCGACCCCGCACCCACGCTCCTACGCTTGACCGCAGCGGGGCGGGCAGCGATACCGCCTGCGAGCGCCACCCGTCAGCGCGCATTGCTTGAAAGCCTGAAGGCGGTCGAAAGTCTCGCGCCCGCTCGCCTGAAAGACGGCGGCGCGGCTCGAATAATGAACGAGTTCCTCAAGCGCGGCTGGCTTGAGCGCGTCGCGCAGGAAGGCGACACGTCACTGCCCCAGAGCATTCCCGGCCCGGCACTCACCGAGGAGCAAGCGGCCGCCGTGCGAACGATCGGCGCTCGTCTCGATCACTTCGGTGTATGGCTTCTGCACGGCATCACCGGCAGCGGCAAGACCGAGGTGTACCTGCGGCTTGCGGCGCAAGCGCTCGCACAAAGTGGCCAGGTGCTCGTCTTGGTGCCCGAAATCGGGCTCACCCCGCAACTCGAGGCGCGCTTTCGAGCGCGCTTCCCCGGCGCCCGCCAAGTGAGCCTGCACAGCAACATCGCCGATGTGGAGCGCGCACAGCGCTGGCTCGCTGCCGCGCGTGGCGAAGCGCGCATCGTGCTCGGCACCCGTCTCGCGGTATTCACACCCATGCCGGCGCTGCGCCTCATCGTGGTAGACGAAGAGCACGACGCCTCTTTCAAGCAGCATGAGGGGTTGCGTTACGGCGCGCGCGACTTGGCGATCTATCGCGCCAAGTTGCGCCGCGTGCCGGTGTTGCTTGGCTCGGCGACGCCCTCTCTCGAGTCTTATCAGCAAGCCTTGAGCGGGCGCTTCGAGTTGCTCAAACTCACGCGCCGCGCCCTTGAGCGAGCGCGCCTGCCGTCGATGCGACTGGTGAGCCTACGCGAAGAGAAGCCCGACCAAGGCCTATCGGAGGCGCTGCGCCGCGCGATCGCCGAACGGCTCGAGCGCGGCGAACAGACTCTCGTCTTTATCAATCGGCGTGGCTTCGCGCCGGTGCTGTATTGCCAACACTGCGCCTGGACCTCGGGCTGCCCTCGCTGCTCCGTGAAGCTCGTCTACCATCGCAAGGCCGCTGAGATGCGCTGCCACCACTGCGGACATATCGAAGCTCCCCCCACGCGCTGCCCGACCTGCGGCAACCTGGACTTGCAGGCGCTCGGCGAGGGCACGCAGCGCATCGAAGACACGCTGGAGCTCGCCTTCCCGCGCGCGCGCATCGTGCGCATCGATCGCGACGCGATGCGCCGGCGCGGTGCGCTCGACGACACGCTCGCCAAGGTCCACGCCGGAGAGGCCGACATCCTGGTCGGCACTCAGCTGTTGGCGAAAGGGCACGATTTCCCCAACATCACGCTGGTCGGCATACTCAACGCCGACGCTGCGCTGGTGAGCCCCGATTTCCGCGCGAGCGAGCGCTTGTTCGCGCTGTTGCTGCAGGTCGCAGGGCGGGCCGGACGGGGTGAGAGGCCGGGCGAGGTGTTGATTCAAACCGAGTTCCCGGAGCATCCGTTCTACGCCATGTTGTTGCGGCAGGACTACGGTGAGTTCGCGCGACACGCACTGCTAGAACGAAGGTTGACCGAGTTTCCGCCGTTCGTGTATCAGGCGGTGCTGCGCGCCGAATCGCTCGACGAGGCCGCCGTACAGCGCTTCGTCGAGCGCGCAGCCGAATGCGCGCGCGCGCTGCGCCGCAAAGTGACGGTGTACGAACCGGTCGCAGCGCCACTCGCCCGGCTCTCCGGCCGCACGCGTATGCAGCTCCTGGTGCAAGCGCGCTCACGCAAGCTGCGGCAAGAATTTCTGCACGCGTGGCAGAAAGTGCTGGGCGAGGACAAGTCTCGCAAGGTGAAGTGGGCGCTCGACGTCGATCCGCTCGAGCTATAGCCGCCCGCGGCAGAGGCGTTGCGAAGCGCGGCGTCGCGGCTTACAAGAACGCGCGCAACGCGTCCAGCACCTGGTCGGGCTGCTCGCTCATGAGCGCATGTCCGCTGCCTTCGAGCACGACGCTCTTCGCGCCCGCGATCTTCGCCGCCAGAGCCGCCGCGCTCTTGGGCGAAGTCATGACGTCGCGCTGCCCGCAGACGACCAGCGCCGGGCAGGTGACGCGCTCGGCGACCGCGTATCCTCCGTCGTAGCTGTTGCAGGCGCGAAAGTCCGCATTCAGCACGCCCGGCGCGGCGCGCTCGATCATGCGCAGATAGCTGCCCATCATCCATGCGCCGGGAATCGCATTGCCACCGATTTGCGCAGCCGCGCTGTGTCCCCACAGATTGATCATGTCGAGCGCGGCGTGGTCGTTGGCCGCAGACGTATCGAGCAACGCTTGCGAGACCGGCATCGGCACCGCAGTGCCGATGAGCGCGATCTTTGCGACGCGAGCCGGAAAGCGCGCTGCGCTCTCCAGCGCGACCAGCGATCCCATGCTGTGCCCGACCAGCGCCGCGCTTTCGATCTTAAGCGCGTCGAGCCAGGACAGAAGCCATTTCGCCAGCGCCGAGATCGAATCGAGCGCGGGACCCGCGCTGCGGCCGTGGCCGGGCAGATCGAACGCCAGCACGTTACGCCCGTGATAGGCAAAGTAGCGGCTTTGCAGATTCCAAACGCTATGGTCGTTTGCGGCGCCGTGGATAAAGATCACGCTCGAACGCGCGGCATCGAACCCGTGCTGCGCGGTGTAGGCGTAGGCGGTGCGGCCGTTCAAAGA
>CAZILI010000283.1:0-5638 GCA_964539965.1 uncultured Burkholderiales bacterium
ATGGTCGACTGTTTGTCGGAAGGTCGCTTGGTGCTGGGTGTCGGCAGCGGCTACCAGCCCTACGAATTTGAGCGTTTCGGTCGCGATCTCGCGCAGGGGCAGGCGATGATGGTCGAGTTCCTCGACATGTTGCATCTCGCTTTTGGCGGTGAGACTTTCGCCTATGAAGGCAAGCACTACTCGATGCCCAGCACTCACATCAGCGCGCGCCCGGTGGCGGACCTGCCCGAGATCTGGATCGCAGGCGACAACGAATTCGGTCATCGCCTGTGCGCGCGCCGCGGCTATGTACCGATGTTCACCGGGCGTTGGGGTGGCGCCGCCTACCAGGGCGAGATGCGCGCGCGCGTCGCCGCGGCCTACGCGGCCGAGGGGCGCGACACCGACCGAGTGCCGCTGGGCGTGCAGCGCTTCATGTGCGTCACCGCAAATCGGGCCGAAACCTTAGAGTACGTGGACAACGCGCGCCACCAGATGCGGCTTGCCAATGCTCTGCGCCGTCGGGCCGAAGTCATGGACGGAGCCATGATGCGCGAGGTGCCCATTCCGAACGAGATTTCGCTCGATCAAATGGCGGAGAACCTGCTGGTAGGCGATTGCGAGACGATCGCCAAGCGCCTATGCGAGGAGATCCGCGCCTCGCGGCCTTCGCACATGATGTTTCATTTCCAGGTCGGTGCCTCGTCGCAAGCGAGCGCGCTGCGCACCATGGAAAAGCTGATGACCGAGATCGTACCCATGGTCGAGCGCGAGTTGGGGCCGCTGGCCGCTTTGGGCGCGCCGACACTCGCTAAAAGCGCGTCCTCTCGCCCGGCCTAGTATCGGCCGCGGAACGCGTCCTGCCCGCGCAGGTAGGCGCGATTGGTTTGCGCGGTATTGCGATTGACGAGGGGGCGTCCGTACAGGGGATGCCGTAGGCTACGGACCTCGTGCTCGACCACGAACAGCACGCGACCGGTGTCCAGGTCGATCACGTCGGTAAAGCGCCACTCGTGCGCATCGGTCTCTCGGCTGATGAGTTGACGCTCCAGCAGCCGCCGGTATGGTCCCGAGAAGTCGCTGATGTAAATCTGGATGTGATGGCCGTCGTAGGCTGGGATGACGCCACTCGTCTCGCGGAAGTACAGCTGCTGCCCGTCTCCCGCGGCGATAGCAGCGGCCGGGGCGCCGTCGCGTTGGATCAACCCGCTGCCGGCGCCGATCACCTCTTGGTAGAAGCGCGCGATGCCCCGCGCGTTGCCGACGGGCACGTCGAACTCGACGTAGGGCATGCCGATCTCCATATCGCCGAACGCCGCCGCCGGGGCGTGGCAGCGGAAGCGATTCCCCCAAGGGCAGCGCACCTCGATGCACCCACCACGCTCCTCGAAGCGAAATTCGCTGTCCGCAAGCCTCGGGGCGACCCGCTGCAGTCGATGCTTCAACTGCGCCAGGTCGGGCACCACCAGTCCCACGGTGCCGCGGAAGCGCTGAGGCGCGTTGGTCGGCAAGTGCATCTGATTGCGCCCGATGTTGATCCACATGTTGTCGAGTTCGACCATCAAGTACGGGTCGCGGGTGAAGCCGAGGCCCGACACATAGAACAAGGTAGCCAGTCGCTGGTCGGGAATCGTCACGTTCACGTGTTCGAGTTTGACAATATTGCCGACGTCTTCGGCGGCTCGGTCGTAGAGGTTAGTCATGTCGTGTCTTTCGAGGAATTCGCCTACCAGGGCAGGCGGGTGTCTAGTCGTGCCCGATCGACGTAGCGGTCTGCGTCTTCCGGTAATAGCAATCGCTCCCGTACGAGCGCTTCCGCCGCCGCTTTGACTTTTGTGACGTAGTCGGCGCGGTCGGCATAGCGTTCGGCGAGCGAAGGCCGCGGATCGCCGGCCGCTTCACGCGCGGCGCGGTTCGGCGCGAAGGCGAGGAAGCTGCCGTCCCGATCGGCCAGCTCGCCGCTCGGGTACGGAGGCTTGTACTCGTTCCAACCGGTGTAGGTGCCGAGCGGCACCGCGATGTCGGGCAATCGGATGCCCGCGACTTCGTTGCCGTCGCTGTCCACCTGACAAACCAGCGTTCGGTACAGGCGCGCGGAGGGCACGGGATCGACCCAATCACCCGGCGCAGCGATGGCATTGGTGATGCGCATGATCGCCGCTCCGGGAATAGCGGGAAAGTCGATCCTGTCGGCCGGGAGCAAGGTGCCAGCCGCCCGAGTCGGCCCGCGGCTCGCCGGCGGCGCCTTGCCGGAAACCACCCATTCATCGAGTGCCACCAACAGCGCGCGCAGCGCCGGCATCGGATTGTGCGGATTGCGCGGATTGACCGCCGGACCGGGATCCGCAGCAGCGCCTGCGCGCCCCGTGTGCTGGGTTCCGGCGATGAGGTACGCGCGCGCATTGTCGGGCTGCGCGACGTCGCGCTCACCGAGCGGATCGGTGTGCAGCAAGGAGGCGCCCTTTTGCCAGTACTCGGTAGACGTGTTGGTCTGAATCAGTAAGGGGTCCGAGCCGTCGCCGCGAAACAGAGAACCTTCCCGGCCGGTTAAGGGATCGGTCATGAGGGCGGCCGAAAAAGGAAAAGCGTTCTCCGGAAAGTCGTGATCTTCGTGCTGCGTGTTGGTGCGAGCGGGCTGACCGAACGGCGTATTGAAGAACAGCCGTCCGACTCCGCCGATATGCGCAAGCACGCCGTCGAATACCCGACGGCCCTCTTGGTCGCGATTGAAGCCCTGCGAGATATGGTCGCGCAGGTAGCGCGCCGACTGGGAGATGCCGATCGCGAGCGCATGTTTGACGGGACGGCCCATCGCCGTCCGTGCCCCCGCATCGTAGCGCAGCCAGCTGACGATGTCGCGCGTGGCGGCGAAACCCAAGCCGAGCACTTTCGGGTTTTTCGCTTCGTAGCGGAATTCGTACAGCACGCCCGGGCCGGGCCTGGCATCGTCGGGCAGGAGTTTGATCGACCGGCTGTCGACGAAGGTCCAGTTCTCTGCGGCGACTTCCTGCGGTCGATCTGCGGCGCGTGCACGATGTGTGAGCCGGGCTCTCGCACGATCGAGGCTCGCCGCTTCGTATGACAGGCGGAATGATTCCAGCACGCCGATCCGTGTCCCCGACACGAATTCGTCGCGCACACGCTGCACGATCGGCTCGCCGCCGTTGGTCGCGATAGGAGCCTGCATGGCAAGCCCACCGTTGGCCCGCGGCGCCTCTGGGTCCCAGCCTGACCAAACGATGGTGTAGCCCATTCGCAGCGGAAACCCGTTGCCGAGATCAGCCAAGGTGCGCGGATCGTTCACGCCTTGCGGGCCGTCGGCGAGATTACCGAACAACATCTTGCGGCCGCGATTGTTCACCTCATACAGCAGGCGGCCGTTGCCGCGCAGCGGGTCTTTGGGCCGCAGAATGTATACGTCGCTGGAATACTGCACTCGGCCGGTCGCGTTGCGTGGCGCCTTATCGAGGTTGACGATGCCGCGGTTGGCAGGATCATCCGGATCGACTTCGCCGCGCGCGGTGGCGACCACGCGCTCGTACGCGCCGACCGCGCCGAAGCTCGCCCCTTCGGCTAGCAGATCGACATGTTGTATATCGAGCGCGACCAACACGATGCGACTAGACGAAAGTGAGGTCAGCCTCGACCCCGAGCATCCAAGCGCCCACCGTTTCGATGTGCGACAGGCGGCCTTGCAAATGCTGGGTCACGGTGTGCATATCGCGAAAGCGACGTTCGAGCGGATGGGTGGTGAACACGGTCGGTGTGCCGGTCGCGTTGTATGCAAAGTCAACCGCCTCGCGCGCTTGATGGATGGCATAGGTGGAGGCCATGCGAATCAGGATGCGATGCTCGACGGTCAGCTTGCCGGCGGGCGCACTTACGGTGCGCCACATGTCGGCGACCGTCTGCAACAGATTTGCGCGCGCCGCGCGAATGCCGACCTCCGCTTGTGCGAAATTGGTTTGCACCACCGCGTTTTGACGCAGTGGGGTCTTAAGTCCACGCTGAACCTTGTGGCGCGCGATTTCTAGGAAGGCGTCGAGCGAAGCGCGCGCGATGCCGAGCGCCACGCCGCCGAATCCGATCTCGTAGAAAACCAGCGCGGGGATTCGGTACAGCGGACCGGATTCTCGGCACTCTTTGTCGTATTCGCGCGTAATCGAATGGTCGGCGCGCACGTAGTGGTCGGTGAGCGCGAATTGATCGCTCGCCGTGCCACGCAGCCCGATGGTATCCCAGATATCGGTGAGCACCGCTTCACCCGCCGGTACCAGCATAGTGCGCTCGATGTGCTTGCCGCTGGCATCGAGCACCGGCGTGCCGTCCTGTCGGTAGATCGGGCAGGCGGCACCGAGCCAGGTCGCATGCCGTGCCCCACTCGCGAACGACCACACGCCCGACACGCGGTAGCCACCGTCGACCTCGAAAGCTTTCGCGGGCCCGGGTCCCCAGGCCAACACCGCGCGAGGATCTGAGCCGAAAATCTTGCGCGCCACCGGGGCGTCGAGATACGCGGCGGCGGTGGCGCAGCCGCCACCTTGGCTCAGGCACCAGGCGGTGCTCGCATCCGCCCCCGCAATGGCTTCGATCACGTGAAAGAAAGTAATGGGGTCGGTCTCAAGCCCGTCGAAGCTGCGAGGCAACAACAGGCGAAACAGCCGCGCCTTATGCAGTTGATCCAGCAGAGCCGGCGGCAGCCGCCGCTCTCGCTCAATTTCGTGCGAGGCCGACTCGATGCCGGCGCACAGGGCTTGGGCGCGCGCGACGACCTCCTGGTCGCCGCCGGGCGGGATGGGCAACGGATTCAACCTTTCCAACATCTCCTCCGAACCGGCGAGTGGGTGTTTGCTGGGTCGCTTTGTCCGAGCGCGGGCTGCGTGCCGCACTCAGAAATAGTACGATAGCCGGCTCGCGACAGGTTCCCCATTGGCGAGCCGGCCAATGCTGGAATATTACCCTTTCGCAATCCGGCGTGTAGCGCGCTCGTGTCTCCGACGACGAGGCGGGGCGCGTTGCGCCGCTCGGAAAATCGTTCTCGCTTCCGGAGGAGCACACATGACAAAGCTGTTTGATTTGAGCGGACGAGTCGCACTCGTCACCGGCGGCAACGGCGGCATCGGGCTCGGCATGGCGCAGGGCCTAGCCGATGCCGGTGCCGATATCGTAGTCGCGGCGCGCAACCCGACCAAGAACGCCGCCGCGCTGGCCCAGCTGCGAGCGGCCGGCGTGAAGGCGATCGCGATCGAGACCGACGTTACGCGCGAGGCATCGTGCCAGGCGGCCGTGAAGGGCGCGGTCGAGCAGTTCGGCCGCCTCGACATATTGGTCAACAATGCGGGGACCAACATCCGCAAGCAACCGCAAGAGTACGCGCTGGAAGAGTGGAAGTTCATACTCGACACGAATCTCACCAGCGCCTTCATGTTCTGTCAGGCGGCCTACCCCATGTTGCTCAAGGCAGGCGGCGGGAAGATCATCAACATCGGCTCGATGATGTCGATATTCGGCGCTTCGTTTACCAGCGCATATGCCGCCAGCAAGGGGGGCATGGTGCAGTTCACCAAAGCGCTGGCGACCGCCTGGGCGAAGGACAACATCCAAGTCAACGCCGTGCTGCCGGGCTGGATCGACACCGACTTGACGGTGAACGCGCGCA
>CAZILI010000284.1:0-5609 GCA_964539965.1 uncultured Burkholderiales bacterium
GGAGCCACGGTTGGCGGCATCGAGTCGCTCGCCGTCGCGACTCGGATACAGTCCATGAGTGCCGATCCCGGTAGCGATGAAGCCGATTTCCGCAAACGAGGCGCCGTCTATTACATGCACGCCGTCGGCATGCATGTCCGCCACGTAGAAGCGTGTGCCGTCAGGAGAGATACGAATGTCCTGCGGCATCCCTTTCGGGCAATGACAGGGCTCGGTGACCGGCGCTGCGTCCGGCGTCAGCGGTACCTCCTTGAGGCGCGTGCTCGGCATGCTCAATTGCAGGTATCCCATGACCCTGCGCTGGAGGATGTCGATCTTCACGATGCTGCCGTCGAACTCACAGGTGAAGAGAGCATACTGGCCATCGATCGAAAAATCCGCATGATTGATGCCGCCGCACTTCGGTGTATCGATGTGGTACTGCATCGCGAAGGTGTGCGGATCGCGGAAATCCAGCCGTCGGCGGGCCTCTGCCACGACGATCGCTGATTTTCCGTCAGGGGTGAAATACATGTTGTAGGGGTCGTCGACAGGGATCGCCGCACCGGGCTTGCCGGTATGCGGATCAATCGGCGTGAGGCTGCCGTCGGCGCGACGTTCGGCATTGTTGGTGACCCACAAGGTACGCAAGTCCCAAGACGGGACGATATGCTGCGGGCCGACACCCACTTTGAAGCGGTCGACCGCCTTCAAGCTTTGCGGATCGATAACGATCACATCGTTAGATCGCAAGTTCGGCACGTAGACGCGCTCCAAGTCGCTCTTGACCGCAGGCGCAAAATGCTGCGGCGCCGTCTCGCTGTAAAGATTGGCGGGGTCGACCACGGGAGGCATCCCGGGGATGGTCGTGACCTTGCCGGGTGCGGCGGCCCAAGGGGACAGGGCGCATAGCAGGACAGCCAAAGCGCCAGTAGTCGAAACTAGAGACTGTTTTCTGCGAACCATGATTTGAACGAGGCCCTTAGAAGAGAAAAGTCTAGACACTATCGGCGTCGGATTGCTTCGCGGATAGCATCCACGGATGCTTGCACGATTCGATCGAGGCCCAGCTGCCCAAGAGCGGCGGTTGCAAGTGTGGGATCGCCGCTAACACCGTCGCGCTCCGTCGGCTTGGTACCGCCTGCGAGCGCATGCGCCCTGACCAAAGCCGGATCCACGGCCAGTGCGAGTGCCGTATCGGCCAGGCCCGCGTGCGTTCCCACTTGCTCGGCGCTGAAGCCGCGCCGCTTGAGGTCTTCGGCGAATCCTTCCTGGATGGCGCGATAGTACTGGGTCAGCCCATGCACTCGGCAAGAAGGATCGGCCGCCCACTCTCGATTCAGTCGAGCCGCAACATGCTCTTCGTTGCTTTGATAGCCACCATGATCACCCAGAAACACGACGTCTCTGAACCCGTGCTGTTTGAAGCTGCGCGCGGCCGACTCGAGCACGCTTTCGAACGCTGTTTCAGAGACGGAGATGGTTCCGGGGAATCGCATATGTCCGGCCGGGGGATGAATCGAACCTTCCGGGACGTACGCGATCACCGGTGCCACTAGCGCATTGCCCAGCCGAGCGGAGATGCGCCCCGCGAGTATGCGAGCGCGCACGTTGTGCTTGCCCAGCACCATATGCGGGCCGTTTTGCTCGGTTCCGCCGATCGGAACCAGGATTGTCGTGTTCCCCTTTTCGATGCGCTCCCTTAGCTCGACCCAAGTGAGTTCCTCGAGGTAGGATGAAGCGACCGGCGGCGCGGCAGGGAGCCCGGGCGCACCCCCTAGCGCGGCGGCAACCAACAAGGCCACCCTTACGCGGGAAAAGCGCCTCGGAGAGGCGCTGCAACCGGACGAACGCATGCGCAGAACACGAAGCAAGATGCCGCCATTGTAGGGCATGGGAGCAAGCCCAGTCCTACGGTCGCCGGTCCAGCGACACGTAGCGCGGCTGCGCGGCGACTCGGGCGATCCAGGCATGCACGTTTGCATACGGCGCCAAATCGTGGCCGCCTTCGTGCGCGACGTGTGAGTAGGCGTACAACGCGATGTCCGCAATGCTGTATCGCTCGCCGACGAAAAATGAACGCGCCGCAAGATGCCTGTCCATCACCGAAAACGCGGCGCGTCCGCGCTCCAGCCGAGTCGGGATTTCGGCCTGGCGCGGATGATCCTGCGGCAAGTGGCGAACGATATAGCGCGGCGTCGCCACGTAAGGCTCGTGGCTATATTGCTCAAAGAACATCCATTGCAGCACCTGAGCGCGTTCCAGTCGATCGGCCGGCAAGTAAGGCGAGCCCTCTGCGAGATACCACAAGATGGCGTTCGACTCCGCTAGGCAGATGCCGTCCGCCAGCTCTAGGGTCGGGATCTTGCCGTTCGGATTGCGCGCGAGAAACTCGGCGGTTCGCGTCGCTCCGGCATCGATGTCCAGCTCAGTCCATCGATAGGGGTGCTCGAGCTGTGCCAACAACAGTCGAACCTTGTAGCCGTTGCCGGAATCGAGATAGTCGTACAGATGAATCACGTTGGCTTCAATGGTTGCAAATCATCACGCGCGGGATTGGTTCACAGTTCTGCAAGTGTATGATATGTTTGCCTGGGTGGTTGACTAGGCAAGATTTTCCCGGGCACAAGGAGGAGAATTCATGCGCATCTACATGATCGGCACAGGGGCGATGGGAGGCGTCTACGGCGGCCTCTTGTGCCGCGCCGGCTTCGACGTCACGCTGATCGACGTGCGAGAAGACCATCTCGGCGCAATTCAGCGACAAGGGCTAACCATCGACGGCGTGCGAGGGCATCATGTAATCCGGGTGCCTGCGCGCAACGACTATGCGGGCCTGCCGCCGGCGGATCTCGCCATCATTTTCACCGATACAAATGCAACGCAACAGTCAGCACAGAGCGCTTGCGCGGTACTGAAGCCGGAAGGCTTTGCGCTCACCTTGCAAAACGGCATCGGCAACGTCGAGGCGCTTTCAAAGGCGCTCGGTGAAAGGCGCGTCGTGGCGGGCGTCACGATGAACAGCTGCGCCAACCCGGAGCCGGGACGGGTGCTTTACACCAATGCCGGGCTGACCAGCATCGGCGAGCTGGACGGCCAGAAAACTCCTCGCATCCAGGAGATCACGCGCGTGTTGAATAAGGCGGAGATAGAGACGGAAGTCATCTCCGATCCCATGGCGCAGATTTGGAACAAGTTCGTGCTCAACTGCGCGGTCAACGCGCTCAGCGCGGTGTCCGGCTTGCGCAGCGGGGAGATCTACCGCACACCGGAGATGAGCGCACTGCAGGATCGCATCATCGATGAGATTTTGCTTGTAGTGGAGCGAAAGGGGATACGCTTGCCGGAGGCCGATCCGCGCAAGAAGATCAAGAGCCATTGCCAAGTTCGCTACAACAAGCCATCGATGATGCAGCACGTCGAACAAGGGCGACGCACGGAGATCGACTCTCTGAACGGCGCGCTGCTGCGCGAAGCCAAGGCGCTGGGTCTCGCCCTGCCGTACAACGAAGCGCTGGTCGCCATCGTCAAGGGTGTAGAAAAGAGCCGCCGGCAGGCGCTGCACGAGCCCCCGCGCGACTACGCGAAGCTCGAAGCCGAGGCAATGGCGCAAGCGGCCGCCAAGTCCTGATATGAATCGCGCTGGGGCGCCACGCCCATGACATCTGAAAAAACTTGGCTCGAAGTCTCCTTGAACGGCCCGTGGGCGCGGGAGCGGCAACCGCTGATCCCGATCTCGGTCGCCGATATCGTAAGGGACGGCATCGCCTGCGCGCGAGCCGGTGCCGGTATCGTTCACGTGCATGCATACGACGAGTCGACCGGCCGTCAAAAGGATGATGCGGATTTGTACGCCGCCGTTATCGAGGGTATACGCGAGAAGGAGGATGTCATCGTCTATCCGACGCTGCCGTTCGCGGGCAGCGTGGATTCGCCGCAAGTGATGAGCGCGCAAGCTCGCTTCGCGCACACCGAAACCTTGGCCAAGAAGGGGCTGCTTGAATGGGCGGTGGTCGATCCCGGCTCGACCCACGTCGCGAAACTCGACGAAATCAGCACCGGCACGGCGGGCTTTATCTACAGCAACCCCGAAACGCACATCCGCCACGGGCTCGCGCTTGCGGCGCGATATGGTTTCCATCCTGGTTATGCGGTTTACGAGCCCGGCTTCCTTCGCCTGGGCGCAGCGCTAGAGCGCGCCTATGCTTCCCTTCCACGGTGCATCTACCGCTTTATGTTCTCCGACGGGCTTAGCTTCGGCTTTCCCCCGAGAAGCTATGCGCTCGACGCGTTCCTGCAACTGCTCGGCGAGACGACACCTACGTCGCCTTGGATGATCGCCGGGCTCGACGTTGACGTAACTTCCCTGATTCCGCATGCCGTCGGGCGCGGCGGTCACGTGCGGGTCGGGTTAGAGGATGCGCCGTTCGGCTCGCGGCGGACAAACCTGCAAATGGTCGAGGAAGCAGTAGGTTTGATTCGATCGGCCGGCAAAGAGCCGGCGAGCGCGCCGGACATACGACTTGCCCTCTGCCATCGGTAGGTGACTCGCCTACTCCGGCAAACGGCTAAACCGGATAGTGCCCTTTTCCAAGCCCTCCTGCACGACGGCAATACCTCCGGCGGCGATCATCCATTCGAGCCGATGATCGCGATATTGTCGCTTGATCTGCCCCTGCGCCAGCATAGTCGCCACATCGGGGAAGGCGGCGATGACATCTCTCATCTGCCCGATTGCCTTACTGACGCTGGGGCGCTCGTTGATGCGTTCGAGCCAGCCCGCGAGCGCCGAGCCGGCCGGCGGCGGATTTCCGGTTAAGGCGGAGCGCGCGACATAGGGCGCGCAGGCAACGTCGGCCCAGCCGAACTGTTCGCCGGTAAACCAGGGTTTTCCGCCCAATTGTCGATCGAGCCAAGCCTGTAGCTGGGCGATATTGGCGCGTGAAAAGGCCACGAGCTTATCGGCGAGCGCGCCGCCGGCGCGCTTAAATCGCAGCACTTCGAACAAGCCCCAATTGTTGGGCTCGTACAGGCTATCCATGATGTCTTCGATCATTCGTGCGCGAGCGCGCGCGGCCGGCGTCTTGGGCAGCAGCGCCGGTGTCGGCCATTTGTCCTCCAAATACTCCATGATTACGGTGGAGTCGAACACCTTTGTGTCACCGTCGATCAACGCGGGGATCTCCCCGCGCGGGCTCGCCGCGACAAAATCGCGCTCAACTTGGCCATTCATCAAGCCGGTGGGGACGACTGCTTCGAATTCGAGGCCTTTCTCGAGCAATGCGATCTTGGCCTTCATCGCGTAGGACGACAGGGGATGTTCGTAGAGTGTGAGCATGGCAGTGAGTCGATGGAGGTAGACATATCAAACGTCGAGGCCGCAAATTATAAGGTCGGGAGGATCGTCGTGTTGAGCATAGCGGATGCGAAGACTACACTGCTAGCCTCCCTAGCCCCGTGAGGAGCGTTCCATGGGCGAGCCGTTGCAATCCCTCGAACCCTGGCAGTGGTCAGAGCCAAGATGGCGAGAGATCGTCGGTCAGGTACGTGCCGGGCGCCGTCTACGCCCGCGGCAATGGAAGGACGGCGCGCGTTGCGCGGTGGCGCTGTCGTTCGATTCCGATCACGAG
>CAZILI010000285.1:0-4788 GCA_964539965.1 uncultured Burkholderiales bacterium
GAGTTAGGTTTGTCTACCAGTTGGATAGCGTAGGGCATCGAAGCGCTCCTCTTTGGACTTGGACGTAGGTTGCAAAGATAACCCAATTCTTGCCGGCGTCGCGGTCGACGCTCTAAGTGAGTATGACTAGGTTTGCGATTGTCGCGATGGATGCCCTTTGCAAAGAAGGCGAACAGAGGGAAAATTCTGGCGGCCACTGTGCTCGAGCCGATCGAAACAGAGTTTTATTCTTTTCGAGGTCTCGGGCCGGGGCCAACATCGTTCAATAGGGGGAGATGTCTCATGACACGATTCATGCTGGTTGTGTTTGGTGTGCTGTTTTCTATGGCCGCTGCGGCGGAAAACCGTTCGCTCATGGTGGTAAGCGAAATCGTACAGATCAAGGCCGATCCCACTAAGGTGTGGAATTTCTTGAAGCCGTTCAATAGCTTTGCCAAGTGGCATCCGATGCTATCTGGGAGCGATGTCGTCTCCGGACGCGATGGGCAAGTAGGGGCGCTGCGCGTGATGACTGTGAAAGACGGGCCCAACTTCACCGAGGAATTGCTGGCCTACAACGAAGAGTCGATGGCCTTCACCTACAGCATCATTGAGTCGCCGTTTCCGATCGATCGCTACGTGGCGACGGTGAGCGTCAAACCGGACGGTCAAGGGGGTAGCCTGGTAATGTGGGTCGGCCAATTCAGTCGCAAGAATCCCCGGCTCAACGCGCCCGAAAAGGAGAACGACGCTGCCGCCCTTGCAATAATCAATGGCGCGTATAAGGACGGATTACAGAATCTGAAGAAGATTATGGAATAGACTCCGCGGTCGGTGACCTGGTTACAAACGATGGTGTGAACGACGGGCCAATTCAGATGGGAGACACTATGGCAAAGCTTACATGGCGCCGCGCGGCATGGGCGGCAGGCATTTTCGGACTGGGCGTGGTTACTACCCTGGTCGGTCAGACTTTGACGGACTCGCCGCATCGAGTCGAGCAAAAGCGAGCCGACTTGAGCGGCGCCCCGGGAATGGAGGTGATCGCGTCAATAGGTGAGTACAAGCCCGGCGAGGGGATTGGGCTACACTTCCATCACGGTGTCGAGGCCGCCTACGTTCTGCAAGGCGCCTCGGTGCAAATTCCCGGCAAGGATCCCTTTGTCCTCGCCACCGGAACTCCGGTCATGAATCTGCGCGACGTAAAACATGGCGGCTTTACCGTAGTCGGCGACACGCCGCTTAAGGTATTTACCGTCCATATCGTCGACAAAGGTAAGCCCTTGTTCGACTTCTCCAAGTAGGCTGTTTTTCCACGCGCGCCGCATAGTCTTGGGCGGCGCGCGCCTGTTCGCTCGTCGACCGGCGTCACCTGCCGGCTGAGCCTCATTCAAGACTCCGAGAAGGCGTCTTCGCCTTCCATGCGGTGCCTCGAAACAAGCCGGTTACAAATTCTGCTACTCGACGACGATCTCTGCGCGAGGAGGTACCGAACGACAACATAGCGTTTCGCGGCGGACATCGAGCGATTACTCCCAGTGCGTAGACTGCGGCCCATCTGACCCGATGCTGTGTACACCACGCATGGACACGTCAGACTGCGATCCTCAATCAACGTGCAAAGGAGCAAACCATGCAAGCGAATAATGCCGCAAGAGCGGGTGCAACGAGGCAAGCGAGGAAGTGGGCATCTACGATCGTTACCCGTCATGTGAATGCGATCGGGGCGGCCTCGCTCCTCTTAGGTATGAGCTGGGCTGCGGTGGGCCAGGCCGCCACATACACGGTGACTCGATTCGACGACCGCTTTCCGACACACGCTTGTATCCCTGGGGATTGCACCCTTCGTGACGCCATCCTGGACGCCAATTCGACCGTGCCCGTCGGCGCGCATACCATTCTCATGCCCGCAGGCGTCTACGTGCTAAGCATCCCGGGGTCGAACGGAGCGTTCGAGGGCGATCTCGATATCACCACCAACGTTATCCTGAAGAAGACCGGGACGGGGGAAGCAGCCATCGTCGACGCCAACGGCGCAGTGACCGCAGATAGAGCGTTCGAAATTTCGGGGGCGGAAGTGACCTTCGAGTCGATAGGCGTGCGAAACGGCCGACCCGCGCCGGAGGCAGACGGTGTTGCAAGGGGCGGAGGCATCCGCGTTCGCTCCGGCGCTCATCTCACGATGAACAACGGATTTGTATCGAACAATCAAGCGCTCGGTACCGGAAATGGCGGAGGAGGGGGGATCTACAACGACGGCAGACTCACGCTCAACAAGGTGGTCGTCGAGAATAACCAAGTCGAACTTGCTTTTGGCGCCGGCATCAATGTCACCATGAGCACCGCCGTAGCCATCATCGACAATTCCGTGATCAGAAATAACAGCGGGGGATTTGGCGGCGGGCTGTCGGTCAACGGGCCGACGTACCTCTCGTACTCACTATTGCAGGGAAACCTCGGCTTCGGTGGCGGAGCCTACGTGGGTTTTTGCGGCACCTTCGTAGCGACCGCCTCCACCATCAGCGGTAATCATTCGGATGGGCCGGGAGGAGCGATTCGCACGCGAAACGGCACCGTCCTGTTGGTGAACGCGACGGTGACGAACAATTTCGCCGAAGGCTTCGGCGGAGGCGTCGCGGCAAAAGACGATGCCACCGGTTGCCTGGTGGAGGTCGTGCTCACCAACACCATTCTGGCGGGCAACATCGACAGCAATGGAGGCCCACCTAACTATCGCGACACCATCGACGAAAACGGGCAGGGTCACATCTTCCGCAGCCAAGGCTACAACCTCATCGGCGATGCGACCGGGAGTTTCATGCAACTCGGACAAGGAGACAAGATCGGCTTCTTTACCGCTCCGCTGAATCCGGGCCTGCAGCCGCTGGCGTTCAACGGTGGCCTCATGACATCTTTGATGACACACGCCCTGCTGCCGAACGGGCCCGCGGTCAACGCCGGCGACGCGTCGTCATCGAGCTGCCAAGCGTATCCGCCTACCGATCAACGAGGAGCGCCGCGGAGCATGGGCGGACGGTGCGACATCGGCGCCTACGAATTGGTGCGATGCAAGGGCGTGATCGTCAACCGAGTGGGGACCGCCGGCAACGACAGCTCGAGCGATCCGGCGATGCGTCCCACTTCCGGCAACGACGGGATTCTGGGGCTGGGCGGAAACGATGTGTTGGATGGGGGTGACGGCGATGATGCCTTGTGCGGCGGTACCGGGAATGACACGCTACGAGGCGGCAACGGCAACGACATCCTGTCTGGCGATAGCGGAAACGACACGTTGTCCGGCGGTAACGGCAACGACACGTGCGATGGCGGGATAGGTACGGACGCCGCGACGGGGTGCGAGATCACCAGCAGGATTCCCTAGCGTATCGATGGACAACGCTGCCGGATAGGAGCCGGCAGCGTTCTGCGGCACTGCGGCTACAGAGCCAACGGCTCGCTGTGTGCTACGCGAGCCGCATCGGCTTGCCATACGCTCGGGTCGGCGTCGACATATAGCTCTATGGTGTTGTCGTCAGGATCACGAAGGTAGAGCGACTGCGAAACATGATGGTCGACGATGCGCTCGATCCTGATTCCCTTGGCAGTCAGATGATCGCGTGCCGAGCGCAATTCCTCTAAGCCGTTGCCGATCTTTAGCGCAAAGTGGGCGAGCCCGATCGAGTCTTCGGGCGGCGAAATCGCCCGCTCCCCAACTTCCATGACGGCAAGGTCATGGTGGTTCCCGGCTATCGCGAAGAACGCCATGGGCGTTCCGCGGATTGGTTGGCGAGCGGCCAAACGCAGGCCGAGAGCGTCGCTGTAGAACGCTACTGCCCGATCCAGATTTCGGACTTTGAGTACTACGTGACCTAGGGCTTGGATTTTCATGACGTTGGGGTATTGCGTATGGGA
The DNA here is from genome assembly GCA_964539965.1 of uncultured Burkholderiales bacterium. Classification (GTDB taxonomy): domain Bacteria; phylum Pseudomonadota; class Gammaproteobacteria; order Burkholderiales; family JALYOK01; genus CAZILI01. The sequence goes on from CAZILI010000285.1 coordinate 3,892, forward strand.
TCGAAGGTGCGAGTCGCATTCTACCGAGCCGCGCGAGCTATATCTTTGCCGCCGCCAACGCCGGCACCCACCTTGAGCATCTCGCCCGGCGCGAGCGGCGAGCACTTCTTCCTTACGAAGATCTAGCGCTACGAAGTGATCATGCCATAATTTGAAGCCGAACAAGAAGAAGCGGGCCAAAAACAAGAACAAAAAATGAGACCCGAGACACGTTCTCTCGCCGCCCAATCCAATCTCCTCAGCGTTTTCAAAGCTGAACTCGGTCGCACTGCGGCCGCCGCAGGGCACGCCCATGCGCATCGAGTACCTCGCACACGCTAGTGTGCTGATCCGCGCGGGCGCGCGAACGCTCTTGACCGACCCTTGGTGGGTAGGGCCGTGCTACGCCAATCAGTGGCATGTATTGCCAAGACCGTTCAACACGCGAGCGGCCGATGCACCGGAGGTGATTCTATTTCGCACGGCCATCAGGACCATCTGCACGAGCCGACTCTGCGCTCGCTGTTTAAAGATAAGACCGTCTACTACCCGCTGTACTGGTACGAGGGCACACCCGACTACCTAGCCGACATGGGTTTCAAGCAAGTGATCGAAGTCGACTGCGGGCGAACCCAAGATCTCGGCGGAGGCGCCCGCTTCACCTACATCGTGAATGGGCACGACGCAATTATCGTGGTCGAGGCTGACGGCGAGGTGCTGGTAAACATCAACGACGCGCTGCACTCGAGTGACCCGCGAACCATCGACCTCTATGCCAAGATGATTGCTCGGCGCTGGCCGAAGGTGGACGTGCTCTTGTGCGGCTTCGGAGCAGCGAGCTATTACCCGAACGTGGTTTCACGCAGCAGGCAAGGACGATGCCGCGGTGGCGGAGCTACGCGATCAATATTTCGCCTG
>CAZILI010000285.1:4798-5587 GCA_964539965.1 uncultured Burkholderiales bacterium
CCCTTCGGCCCAAGATCGCAGTCCCGTTTGCCGCCGACTTCGCTCTGCTAACATCCCACCAAGCCTGGATCAAGGCCGCGCGCCGAGGGAACGCCTCCCGGAGCTGTTCGATCGCCATTTCCGGGGTAGCAATACGCGGACGAAGATAGTCCCCATGTACTCGGGCGACGTGCTCGAAGGCGGTCAGTTGCACGCGGCGTTTCCTTATCGCGCCTATCTTAAGGACGGCGGATTCGCTAGGCTGCTGCGCGCGCAATATCCCCATCTCGTCTCCGCCTTCTCGGTCGACTCGGCAATCGAGCCTGAGCAAGCCGGCGCGCTCGTCGAGCGACTGCGTACACATATCGAGTCGGAGTTGCGATTCTATCGGCGTTCCGAACTGTCGGCGCGGCTTTGCTTCTGCGTCCGGGTGCTCGATGCACCCGGACCCAATCACTATGTCGTGCGCATTGCTCATCGGGCAGCCGAGGTCGGCCGCGCGATGCACGTGCCTACGGATTCAATTGCCGCGATCGAAGTCTGCCATACGCCGCTACTGCACTCGATGTCAGAGGAGTGGGGGGGGGTGACGACCTCTTGTACGGCGACAGCTGCCGTGTAGAGGCCGTCATGCAGGCAGCGCTTCCGCTGGCGCAGCGCTGTGTCGAATTGCTGATGCGCCACCCCCATCCCGGCTCCTACCTCAGAACGAGGCCGGTCGCGCACTGCGCTATCTCTGGCACGATCGTCGAGGTTCCATACAAACGATAGGGCGTCGCCTAGCAGGTGTGCGCAGTACGCAGCTCGGTG
>CAZILI010000286.1:0-5586 GCA_964539965.1 uncultured Burkholderiales bacterium
CAGCACGTGCTCGAGATCGTGCGCCGCGCACCAATCGCCGATCACCTGCTCCAGGGCGTCGGTGTGCGCCACTCTGCCGTCGTTGCTGGCGAGCGCCGGATCGTCCGCCAGATCGGCGCGGCCGATGGCACGCATGAAGCGCTTGAAAATGCTGTCGCCGTTGGCGCCGATGACGACGTACTTGCCGTCTTTGGTCGTGTAGGTATTCGACGGCACGATACCGGGCAGGGCGCTGCCGCTGCGCTCGCGCACGAACCCGCTCGCGCTGTACTCCGGCAGCATCGACTCCATCAGGCTGAACACCGCCTCGTACAAGGCCACGTCGACGACTTGGCCGTGCCCGCTCACTTGATCGCGCTGGCGCAGCGCCATCAGCGCGCCGATCGCGCCGTACATGGCGGCGATGGCATCACCGATACTGATGCCCACTCGCACGGGCGGCCGGTCCGGGTAGCCGGTCACGTAGCGCATGCCGCCCATCGCCTCCGCAATGGCGCCGAAGCCGGGCCGGTCGCGATACGGCCCGCTCTGGCCGTAGCCCGACAAGCGCACCATGACGAGCTTGGGGTTGAGTTGCACGAGTTGCTCGTAGCCCAGCCCCCATTTCTCGAGCGCGCCGGGGCGAAAATTCTCGATGAGGATATCGGCCTCGCGCGCGAGCTTGCGCACGATATCTTGGCCTTCGGCAGCGCGCAAATTGACGGTGATGGATTTCTTGTTGCGCGCCTGCAGATACCACCACAACGAAGTGCCTTGGTGCAGTTTGCGCCACGTGCGCAACGGATCGCCGCCCTCGGGCGGTTCGATCTTGATCACCTCGGCGCCGAACTCGGCGAGGATCTTGCCGCAGAAAGGTCCCGCGATGAGCTGTCCCATCTCGATGACCTTGACCCCGCTGAGCGGGCCGGGGTTTGCCGCCATGGTCCAGCGCTTGCGCGGTTAGGGCTTTTCCGCGGGATCGAGCACGCGCAATTCCATGCCGCGCACGAAATCTTTCACTTTGGCGCGGTACGCCTGCATGTGCGGGGCCACCGAGTGAGCTTTCAGCGCCGCCAGGTTCTCCCACTTCTCCACCACCACGACTTTGTCGGGACCGATCTTGGCTTGATTCGGCAGATCGGTCGACGCATCCACCGCCGGGCCGTACTCGATGCAGCCGGCTTCGGCGCGCACCTCCGCGATGATCTTGCGAAACTCGGTCAAGAACGCGCCCTGTGTACCGGGCGCGAGTTCGATGGTCGCGATGACATGGATCATGTTCTTCTCCTCCGAATGGAGGATCGATGTTAGCACGCCGCTACAGGTACATCGCACCGTCCACGCAGGTGACCGAGGCGCCGCCGAGCTTGATGCGCCCATCGTCACCGATTTCGACGTGCACGTAGCCGTCGCGGCCAACTTCGCGGCCCTGATTGGCGACGTAGCGCTGGCCGACGCGGGCGAGCAGATCGCATTGCATGAGGAAAGTGGCGATGCAGCCGTTGGCCGAGCCCGTTACCGGATCTTCCGGCACGCCGACCGCAGGAGCGAACGCGCGCACCACGATTTCGCCCGGCCCGACCGGCGCGAATAAGGTGAGCCCGTGCGCGCCGAGCCGGCGCGACAACTCAGTGATCTTGGCGGCGTCCGGGGCGAGGCCGCGCACGGTCGCCGCGTCGTTGACCACGCAGGTAATCCAGACGACACCGACGTCGATCATGCGCGCCCGAATATCGCGCCGGGTGCGAAAGCCGAGCGTCGCATCGAGCGCGCTGAGCGCGCCGTCGTCCAAGGTGCGTGTGCGCGCCGGCGGCAACTCGAGAAAGATCTGTCGCTCTTCTTCCACCCCCACCACGTGCAGACGCACCAGGCCCTGCGCGCACTCTTGCACCAAGGTTCGAGTGGTAAACGGTACGACGTTGCCTTCCAGCGCCGCGTGCGCGCTGCCGATGGTGGGATGGCCCGCGAAGGGTATCTCCGCGCGCGGCGTGAAAATGCGCAGCCGATAGTCTGCGCCCTCGGCGGTGGGCTTGAGCAAGAACGTGGTCTCGGACAGATTGGTCCACGCCGCGATATGCTGCATCTGCTCGGTCTCGAGCGCGTCGGCGCCGAGCACGACGGCCACCGGGTTGCCCCGAAACGGCGTCGCGGTGAACACGTCGACCTGTTTGAACGCAAGCTTCATTATTGAGTCATTTCTCCGCTAACGCCTTCAGATTGGCAAGCCCCGCGGCGAAGTCCTTGCCGACCATGGAATCCATGGCCAAGCCGAAATAGCGATTCACCGGGTTGCCGCCCAGTTCACCCTCGTTGGTCCAGGTGACCTTCGTGGTTTGTCCCGATGGGGTCAATTCGAGCTTGCCGGTCGACGACATATCGAACTCGGGAAACGTAAGCTTGTATTGAATGAGCTTGGGCGCTTGCGCGTGCGTAAACTGCATATTGCCGGCGCCCTCGGTCTTGCTTTGCCAAGCCCAACTCGCGCCTACGCCTTTTTCCGGGCCGGAATAAGTAAGCTGCATGTTGGGGTCGCGTCGATTCCATACGGTCCACTTCGCCCATTCGCGCGGCGACTCGAGCAAGGCGTAAATCTTCTCCGGTGGCGCTGCAATCTCTGCGCTGCGCTCGACCTTGAAGCGGCTCGGCAAGAACACCCCGACAAAAACCAGCACCGCCACGATCGTGGCCAGAGCGAGCACGACGCGCTTGAGGATGCGCATGAGCTTCCTCCTTCTTCTAAATTGCCAGTGCGCAGCGCGGGGTCCTTCTTATTCGAGCCCGTAATCTACCACCACGCGCTTCGCCGTGGGGGCGGCGGCGGCAAACTTCTTCGCCACGTCGATCGCCGCGCGCCGGCGGCGCGACAGTATACAGAGCAGAGTATCGGCCCGCAGCCCTGATCAGTATTGCGTATTTTCGATATACTCCCCTCAGATAGCGTCACCGCGCCCTGCGCATTGGAGACCGCGTATGCGACACGCATCGCCGCATCGCCCCTTTGCGCTTGTATGCGCGCGGCTATTTCGGATAGAGTCACGGCTGGTTGCGCGCCGCCGCAAACGATCCCGCCGGCCGCCGTGCGTGCTGCGGCGGGGTTTTGTTTCGCTCCAGCATGGTGCGGCACTCGCCGTTTTTCACCTGAGGACATGATGCAACGCTCCCACCCATCCCAATTGCTCGCCCGCTCTCGCGTTTGCTTGCCCGGGTTCGCTCTGCTCGCCATCCTCGCCGCCGGCGCGGGTTGCCATCGCGCGCAGAGTGAGTCGCAACAACCCGCAGCCGCCGCGCCGCCGCCCCCGCCCGTCAGCGTCGCAGCCGTTATCGAGCGCGAAGTGAAAGAGTGGGACGAGTTCTCCGGCCGACTCGAGGCGGTCGAGAACGTGGCGGTGCGAGCGCGTGTGTCGGGCTACGTGCAAGCGATCAACTTCAAGGAAGGCAAGGAAGTCAAGAAAGGCGAGGTTTTATTCGTCATCGACCCACGCCCCTACGCGGCCGAGTTAAAGCGCGCCGAAGCCGAACTCGCCGGCGCGCAGAGCCGTGCCGAGCTATCGCGCAGTCAGTTGAAGCGCAGCCAGCAGTTGTTGGAGTCGAAGTTCATCTCTAAAGAGGCCTACGACGAGCGTGCTAGCGCGCTCAGAGAAGCGCAAGCCAGCATCGCGGCGGCGCAAGCGGCGGTGGAGGCGACTCGTTTGAATCTGGAATTCACCCAAGTGCGCGCGCCGATCGATGGCCGCCTGAGCCGCGCCGAGGTGACGGTAGGCAATCTGGTGAGCGGCGGCAGCGCGGGCGAGGCGACTTTGCTCACCCATCTCGTATCGCTCGACCCGATGTACGCCTACTTTGACGGCGACGAACAGGTGTACCTCAAGTACGCGGCGCTGGCGCGCTCGGGAGAGCGGGCGAGTTCGCGCGAAGTGCGCAATACCGTGTTCATGGGATTGGCGAACGAGAGCGGATTTCCGCACCAAGGCTACATGGACTTCGTCGACAACCGGCTCGATCCGGCCACCGGCACGATACGCGCGCGCGCGGTGTTCGAAAACAAAGATCGCTTGTTCACGCCGGGCTTGTTTGCGCGCCTAAAACTCGCCGGCAGCGGCAGCTACAAAGCGCTCCTCATCGACGACAAAGCGGTGGGCACGGATCAGAGCAAGAAGTTCGTCCTGGTGGTCAGCGCCGAGAAAAAAGCCAATCGCCGGCAAGTGAAACTGGGGCCCATGGTCGACGGCCTGCGCGTCATAAGAGAAGGCCTTAAACCCGGCGAACTCATCGTCGTGAACGGCTTGCAGCGCGTCATGTTCCCCGACCAGCCGGTGACCCCGCAAGTGGTCTCGATGGAGCGGCCGAGCGCAGAGCCGGCCCAGCCCGCGCCGGCCAAGAAAGGCTAGCCCTCCCACCGCAAGTGTACTGACGAGGCGCCATGAACTTTTCTCGTTTCTTCGTCGATCGCCCCATCTTCGCCGCGGTCATGTCGATCATCATATTCGTCGCCGGCGCGCTCGCGCTGTGGCGGCTGCCGGTGAGCGAATACCCCGAAGTTGTGCCGCCCAATATCAACGTGCGCGCGGTGTTCCCCGGGGCGAATCCGAAGGTCATCGCCGAGACGGTGGCGGCGCCGCTCGAAGAGGCGATCAACGGCGTCGAGCACATGCTGTACATGTCCTCGCAAGCGACCACCGACGGGCTGATGAGCTTGAACGTGACCTTCAAACTCGGTACCGACGTCGACAAGGCACAAGTCGCGGTGCAGAACCGCGTGTCGCAGGCATTGCCGCGCCTGCCCGAGGACGTGCGCCGCCTAGGCGTGACCACCACCAAGAGCTCGCCCGACCTGACCATGGTGGTGCACCTGTTGTCGCCCGACAGCCGCTACGACATGGTGTATCTGCGCAACTACGCCGTGCTCAACGTGAAGGACCGGCTGGCGCGCATTCCCGGCGTGGGACAGGTGGCGATCTTCGGCGCGGGCGATTATTCGATGCGCATTTGGCTTGACCCGCAGAAGATCGCCACGCGCGGCCTCACGGCGAGCGATGTGGTACGCGCCATCCGCGAGCAGAACGTGCAGGTGGCGGCCGGCATGGTGGGCGGGCCGCCGGCGGCCGCCGACGCGGATTTCCAACTGAGCGTGAACGCGTCGGGACGCTTGGTGACCGAAGAGCAATTCGGCGACATCGTCGTGAAGACCGCCGCCGACGGCGCCATCACGCGGCTGAAGGACTTGGCGCGCATCGAGCTCGGCGCGAGCGAATACGCGTTGCGCAGCCTGCTCAACAACAAGCAAGCGGTCGCCGTGGTGGTGTTCCAGGCGCCCGGCTCGAACGCCATCGAGCTGTCCAACAAGGTGCGCGAGATGATGGCGCAGATGAAGCCAGAGCTGCCTCAGGGCATCGCCTACGACATCATCTACGACCCGACGGTGTTCGTGCGCGACTCCATCAAGGCAGTCGTCATCACCTTGCTCGAAGCCATCTCGCTGGTGGTGCTGGTGGTGATCTTGTTCTTGCAGACTTGGCGCGCCTCGATCATCCCGTTGCTGGCGGTGCCGGTGTCGATCATCGGCACTTTCGCATTGATGCTGCTGTTCGGCTTTTCCATCAACGCGCT
>CAZILI010000287.1:0-5558 GCA_964539965.1 uncultured Burkholderiales bacterium
TGTGCGAGGTCGAGGTCGATCCGCAGACCGGCGCCGTCACGGTGGACCGCTTTTCGGCGTGCGACGATTTCGGCAATGTGGTCAATCCGCTCATCGTCGACGGGCAGGTGCACGGCGGGTTGGCGCAAGGAATCGGCCAGGCGCTGCTCGAAGGCTGCGTGTACGACCACGACGGCCAACTCATCACCGGCTCTTACAACGACTACGCCATGCCGCGCGCCGATGACCTGTGTCACTTCAACCTGGAGACCGCCAAGGGCACGCCGTGCACGCATAACCCACTGGGCGTGAAGGGTTGCGGAGAGGCGGGCGCGATCGGCTCACCGCCGGCGGTCATCAACGCGATCGTCGACGCGCTGGCGCACCTAGGCGTGCGCGACGTACCGATGCCGGCCTCCGCCTACACGGTGTGGAAGACGCTACAAGCCGCCAAGCACTGAGGAGAGTGATATGCAAGCGATGCAATTCCATCGTCCGGGATCGGTGGCCGAAGCGGCCAAGCTGCTAGCGACAAACCCCGACGCGAAACTGGTGGCGGGCGGCCAGTCTTTGTTGCCGTCGATGCGATTAGGCCTGATCGCTCCAAGCGACTACGTCGATCTCGGCGGGCTGAAAGATCTGCAAGGCATCAAGCTCGAAGGTCAGTCGATCAAGATCGGCGCCCTGACGACGCACACCACGGTGGCAGCCTCGTCCGAGGTGCGCAAATCGATCCCGGCTCTGGCGCACCTGGCGGCGAGCATCGGCGATCGCCAAGTGCGCAACCGTGGCACCATCGGCGGATCGCTCGCCAATAGCGATCCGGCGGCGGACTACCCCGCCGGGGTGCTCGGCCTAGGCGCAACCGTACATACCAATACGCGCCAGATCGCTGCGGACGACTTCTTCAAAGGTCTGTTCGAAACCGCGCTGCAATCGGGGGAGATCGTCACGGCGGTAAGCTTTCCGATTCCGCAAAAAGCCGGCTACGTAAAATTCAAGCAGCCGGCCTCGCGCTTCGCCATCGTCGGCGTCTTCGTCGCCAAGACCGGAGCGGGCGTGCGGGTGGCTGTGACCGGAGCCGGTGCCTGCGCGTTTCGAGTAAAGGCGTTGGAAGACGCGCTCGCCAGGGACTTCGCCCCGGAAGCGTGCGAAGGGGTCAAGTTGCCCGCGAACGGGCTTAACAACGACGTACACGGCAGCGCCGAGTACCGCGCGAGCTTGATTCCCGTCCTGACAAGGCGCGCGGTCGCTGCCGCCTGATCTTCGCAAGGTTATTTGGGGCGAGCCGTGCGGCCGGATCTCGACAGGACCTCCCTCGGCATGCAGCCGAGGGAGCTCTGCTTTCGCTACACCGGGCGCTACGGCAACTCGGCGGCGTCGAAAATGTCGTCAATCACTTTTTGGTTGGCGCGCGAGCTTTCCAGCGACAGGGCGTAACGCTCCTTTCCCGCGATGGCTTCGGAGAAATTCTCTACCATCAACTCGTACTGATTGACCTGCGGGAAAATCGTCTCTTCCAAGGTCGGACTATCGGTCATGCGTAGAACCAAGCGCGCCATGTCGTACACGTTGGTATTGAAGGGGGTATCCAGCCGCAGCCAACCCTTGTCGCCGTGAAAAGTCATCTGTTGCCGGCGCGCCGCTTGGGTGCCGCAGTAGCACTGAAACGGCACGCCGCCGCAGTCTAAGGTGGCGACCACCAGGCGGTCGATGCCGAAAGTGGGGTCCCAGTCGATCAGCGCATGCGCCACACGCGGCTCCTCGCCCGTCACCATGCGCGCGGCCAGCACCAGATACACGCCGATGTCGCGCAAGCCGCCGCCGCCGGGCGGCCGATTGCGGATGTTGTTCGGGTCGACGTTGTGGTAGGTGAAGCCGCCCTCGATCATGCGCAACTTGCCGATGCGTCCCTCGCCGATCCATTTGCGCGTCAGCTGCCATTGCGGATGATGCGGCGTCATGAAGGCTTCGCCGATTACCACGAGATGCCGGTCGCGCGCCTCGATCAAGGCGTCGATTTCACTCGCATGCAGAGCGAGGGGCTTCTCGCACAGCACGTGCTTGCCGGCCGCCGCGTCGCGCAGCGCCCATTGCACGTGCAACTCGTTGGGCAGCGGTATGTACACGGCGTCGACCTCGGGGGCGGTGACCAGACTCTCGTAGTCGCTCATGAGATTGGGTATGCCGAAACGGTCGCAAGCCTGCGCGCCGCGATCAGGGTCGCGGCTCGCCAAGGCGCTGGCATAGCCGTGTCGCGAGGCCTGAATGGCCGGGATGACGAAGTCGCGCGCGATCTTCGCCGCGCCCAAGATGCCCCATCGAATGCGCTTCATTGCGCGTCCTCGAGTTCGTAATCGGAGCGGCAATGATACGCGTATGACCGCCATCCCACGCCGCCGCGATCCGGATAGAATAGGCGAGTAACTCCTTTCCGCGCGAGGCGCCCATGACACTCGGCTTTACTCCCCTACATCCCGTGTTTGCCGCGGAAGTCAGCCCGATCGACCTGCGCGCCGTTCACGACCAAGCCACGCTCGACGCGCTTAGGGGCGGCATGGACCGCTACGCCGTGTTGGTGTTTCGAGCGCAGTCGTTCACCGACGCCGAGCAGCTCGACTTCGCGCAGCGATTCGATGGCGCGCTGCATACCAAGACCGGCGCAGCGGCGATCGGCAAGAACCGCTTCGGCAACGAAGCGCTCGGCGACATCTCCAATCTGGACGAAAACGGCGAAGTGCTGCGATCGGCCGATCGGCGCCGCATGTACTCGCTCGCCAATCGCCTGTGGCACACCGATGCGTCGTTCCAAGATCCGCCCGGGCGCTATTCGATGCTGCACGCGCGGGTGCTGCCGCCGGTCGCCCCCGACACCCAGTTTGCCGACATGCGAGCCGCCTACGATGCCCTTCCGTCCGAGGAAAAGGCTCGCCTAGAAGGGCTGCGCGTGCATCATTCCATCGCCTATTCGCGCGAGACTCTCGGCTTCGAGTTCTCTGCGCACGAGGCTGAAATCCTCAAAGGCGCGGTGCACTCTATGATTCGCACCCTGCCGCGCTCCGGGCGCAAGTCGCTGTACATCGCCTCGCACGCCTCTCGCATCATCGACTGGCCGCTCCCCGAGGGACGGCTGCTGCTGCGCGATCTTATCGAGCACGCCACGCAGCCGCAGCTCGTGTACAGCCACGCTTGGCGAGCCGGTGATCTGGTGATTTGGGACAATCGGGCCACCATGCACCGGGCGCGCCCGTTCGAGGACACCAAGCACCGCCGCGAACTGCGCCGCGTAACGACTCTCGACCTCGCCTAACCCATGCAATTGCGCACCCTCGGCGCGACCGACTTGAGCCTGTCGGTGCTCGGATTCGGGTGCGGGGCGGTCGGCGGATTGATGGTGCGGGGCGCCGCGGCGGATCAGGAGCGCGCCGTGGCGCGCGCGATCGAACTGGGGATCAACTACTTCGACACCGCGCCCATGTACGGCAACGGCGCGTCAGAGCGCAATCTGGGCCGCGTTCTGAAGCGCCTGGGCTACCCGCCGGTGCACGTCGGCACCAAGGTGTTGGTGGGTCAGGGCGAACGCGGCGATATCGCGCGCGCCGTCAGCTCCAGCCTCGAGGCGAGCTTGCAGCGACTCGGTCTGGACAGCGTGGATTTGTTCTATCTGCACAACTTCGTCAGCTCAGGCGGGGAGGGCGATACCTTGTCGGCGCGAATCGTGCTCGAACAAGTCGCGCGGGCCTTCGAGCGGCTGCGCGACCAAGGTAAGGCGCGCTACTTCGGCTTCACCGCGCTCGGCGAGACGCCGCAGATTCATGAGGTAATCGGTGGGCGGGCGCTGGCGGCGGCGCAAGTCAGCTACAACCTGCTCAATCCGAGCGCGGGCCAAGCGCTTCCGCCCGGCTATCCGGCGCAGGACTATGCGCGGCTGCTCGATCGTGCCCAAGCAGCGGGCATGGGCGGCATCGGCATACGCGTGCTGGCGGGCGGCGCGCTCAGCGCGGCGCAGGCTCGCCATCCGCTCGGCATGGCTGTGGTCGAGCCGATCGGCTCGGGCGGGGACTACGCGGCTGACGTGCGTCGCGCGCAACGCCTGGCGCCCTTGATCGAGGCCGGCTATGCGGCCAGCTTGATCGAGGCGGCACTGCGTTTTGCAATCAGCCATCCGGTGATGACGAGCGTCCTGGTGGGCTACTCGACCTTAGAGCAACTCGAATACGCTGCCTCTGCCGCGCAACGCGGGCCCTTGCCATCCGCCGGGCTAGAGCAGCTCACCGCATTGCAGCGCACCTTCGTCGGCGAGGCCCGATAGGGGTATGTCGGCCGCCCCCGCATCTGCATGCGGGCAGCGAGCCACTACCGGCTAGAGTACTTCCACTCAGCTGTAATTTTCTCATTTTTTCTTGCACCGCGAGCAGGCACGCCGGTCGGTTGTCGTGGTTCGGCTACATAGCCGTCGCTTTCAAGAGACAATAATTCTCTTCATTAAAACAAATAGATGTAGCTATTTCTTAAAGCGATTGTCGCCAAATGAAGACAAATAACATTAATTAGAAATTATATGATACTGATTTAGATATGATTTTGTTGTGGCCGTGATCTTGCTAACGAAGCTACAACGACTCGACAAGGACGGCCGTAATGACGCCGCCACAGCAACTCCCAGCATTGCAAGCGCTACTCGCTCTGCGCTATCAGGTGTTTTGCGTGGAGCGCGGATTTCTTGCCGCCGAAGCGTATCCGCTGCGGCAAGAGCATGACGAGTTCGACCCTTGGGCCGAGCATTTCGCCGTGCTGGATGCCGCCGGTTCGGTGGTAGGCAGCGCGCGATTGGTTCCCCATCTGCCGCGCCGCGGGTTTCCATTTCAGTCGCGCTGCCGCAGGCTGCATCCCGACCCGGCTTCCCTACCCGTCGACCAAGCGCTGGAGGTCTCGCGTTTGGTGGTGAGCAGGCAAAGGCGTCACGATGAAATCGTCCTGCGGCTGTACCGCGCGATGTATCAGCACAGCAAGCGCATGGGCGTTACGCACTGGTATGCGGCGATGGAAAAATCCCTGGTGCGCTTGCTCGCGCGCTACGGGGTCGCATTTACCGCGATCGGCCCGGAGGTTGACTACTACGGCCGGGTGACGCCCTATCTAGCGAGCCTCGCCGATCTCGAAACGAGCGTGCGGCGCGAGCATCCGCATCTGTGCTCATGGTTCAAGAGTGCGGAGGAGGCCGGCGCGTTTCGCGTGGTGCGACTGGACTCGACGTCCAACTAGCGCTCCTAGGCGATCCGCCGCTCTGAGGCCGGGTCGAACCACACTAACTTTGAAACATCGAGCGCGAAGCGCGCCCGCTCCCCGGGCTTCAGCGCGCTATCCGGTTTGAGCCGCGCCGTCACTTCGCGTCCACCCACCAGCAGCACCGCGAGCGTGTCGGCGCCAGTCGGTTCGATCACTTCCACCTTTGCTTCCACCTCTGCACCGGTAGCGCTGCCCGTGACCGCCTGAGAGATCGCCTCCGGACGCAGGCCGGCGATGACGTCCTTGCCCGCGTAAGCGCGCACCGCCTCGAGCTGCGGGGGGAGCGCGAT
>CAZILI010000288.1:0-4592 GCA_964539965.1 uncultured Burkholderiales bacterium
CCGCTTGGCGCGTCAGTCGGCGCGGTTCCACGCCGGTTCGGACGTAGCCGGTGGCGCGCACTCCTCGTTCGAGTAGCCAAGCTTCGTAGTCGAAGGCGTGAGGATTGGCCGCGGCATGAGGTCGCTTGAGGCGCACGCTCAAGCGCCAGCGCTCTCCGGCATGCGGGACGATGCGATTCGACGCATCCGCAACGCGCGAGTACCAATTCAGCAAGATTCGCGGCGGCACGATCGCGTCGGGCGTATGCACCTGCTCGACGTCAAAGGCAAACCGCCAGCCGTGCTCGCTACGTTGGGGTAACTCCGCGACCGCACCGCTGATGTCGAGGTCCACCCCCTCCCACACCGATGGAAGCTCGTTCGCCAAACGGGCGTGCGCCAAAGCCCCGGCCCACGCGTATCCGGCCAGCGCGCAAACGAGTGCCGCACAGAAGATGCGCACGAGTCCGACATGCGCCTTGCCGCGAGCCATCCGGCAAAGGACGGCGCTGACCGGCACGGCGCAGACGGCAAGGAGGTAGAAGGCTAACCTCGGCAATGCCGCCTGTTGTTGCAGCAGCCATTCGCCGAAAGCAAAGCAGAGAATCGCGCCGCGCATAGACTCCTCCCGGGAATCCGTTTCTGCGTGAATCTCCCGTCGCGTTACTAACGACCTTCTACATCAATCCGTTTACTCTCGTACCCTTGTGCGCGCCGGCATATCACATCGGCGGACTGGTGGCCATGAAATCGCTCGGTTGCCTCGCGCGCTGCAGAACGCCGTCCTCGAGCCGATAGATGCTCTGCGTGCGCGCCGCGAGATCGGGATCGTGGGTCACGATGATGAGACTGGTCTGCAATCGCCGGTTCAGCTCCAGCATGAGCTCGAACACTCCGTGCGCAGTATGCCGATCGAGATTGCCGGTCGGCTCGTCCGCCAACACGCACAGTGGACGCGCCACCAAGGCGCGCGCTACCGCCGTGCGCTGACGCTCGCCGCCGGATAACTCCGCGGGGGTGTGGTTCAGGCGCTGCGTAAGGCCCACTTCTTTCAGCATCGCCGCCGCCTGCTCGTACGCCTGCGCGCGCTCCAGGCGGCGGATCAGCAGAGGCATGGCGACGTTCTCCAGGGCGGTGAATTCGGGCAACAAATGATGGAACTGATAGACAAAGCCCAGTGCACGGTTGCGCAGCACGCCCAGGCGCTTCTGCCCGAGCGTCGCGAGATTCTGGCCCTGCACCAGAACGCTCCCCCCGGAAGGATCGTCGAGCCCTCCGAGCACGTGCAATAGCGTGCTCTTGCCGGAACCTGAAGCCCCTACGATCGCCAGCGACTCACCGGCCTGCACCACCAGGTCGACGCCCAGCAGCACCGGCACGTCCACCTTGCCCTGGCGATAGATCTTGTGCACACCGCGGCATTCGAGTACTACCGCTTCGCCGCTCACCTTCGCAGCCCGGTCTTTGCCCGGCTCACTCATAGCGCAACGCCTCCGCCGGCTTCACCCGAGACGCGCGCCAACTCGGATACAGTGTGGCGAGCAAGGTGAGCGTGAAGGACACGACGGCAATTGCGATCACGTCTGGCCACTGCAACTGGGAGGGCAGCTCGCTGATGAGGTAGACCTCTTTGGAGAGAAATTCGATGCGGAACAAGCGCTCGATGAACGGCACGATGACGTCGATATTGAGCGCGGTGAGCACGCCGGTCACCACGCCGATCGCCGTGCCGATGACCCCGATGAGCGCGCCTTGGATCATAAAAATCTGCATGACGCTGCCCGGCGCGGCGCCCAGGGTGCGCAGAATCGCGATATCGGACTGCTTGTCGGTCACCGCCATCACCAAGGTCGACACGATGTTGAACGCCGCCACCGCAACGATCAAGAACAGGATGATGGACAGCATGCGCTTCTCGATTGCCAGTGCGCGAAAGTAATTGGCATGCGCGCGAGTCCAATCCGAGATATAGGCATCGCTGTGTATCATGGTGGTCAGATCGCGCGCCACTTTCGGCGCCTCGAACAGATCCTTGAGCTTGAGGCGCACGCCGGATACTTTGTCCTCTAGACGATAGAGCTTTTGCGCGTCGGCGAGTTCGATCAGCGCCAAGCCGCTGTCGTATTCGAGCATGCCGATCTCGAATATACCGACAACCTTGAACTGCTTGACCCGCGGCACGATACCGGCGGGCGTCACCTGTCCCTGCGGTGCGATCACCACGACCTTGTCGCCCATCAACACATTCAAAGCCCGAGCGAGATCGATGCCCAGCACGATGCCGAACTCGCCCGGCTTCAAATCGGCCAAGCTGCCCGCCTTCATGCTCTTGCCGATGTCGACCACCTTGTCCTCGAGCTCCGGCAGCACGCCGCGGATGATGGCTCCTTGTACTTCGCCGCTATAGCTCAGCATGCCTTGCGCCATGACGTAAGGCGCAGCGGCAGACACGCGAGGATGCTGCTGCGCGTCGGCAGCGACTCGTCGCCAGTTCGTGAGCGCGCCTTCCGCACCGCGCACCTCGATGTGGGAGGCCGCGCCCAATATGCGGGTACGGATCTCGCGCTGAAAGCCGTTCATCACGGAGAGCACGGTCACCAGCGCCCAAATGCCCAGCGCGATGCCGATCATCGAGATTGCGGAGATGAACGAAATAAAGTGGTTGCGTCGTTTCGCGCGCGTATAGCGCAGCCCGACGAACAGCTCATAGGGTCGCAAGATCAAGCTCGCCGCGGTAGCATCGAAGGCGCAAGTGTACAGTAGGGCGCACGCGCGCAAGCTGCATGCCGACGCCGTGCTACACTGCCCCGCCTTTGCCGCCATGAAGTTAGAACTTCTTCTCTCCAGCCTCTTCGGTCACGACTCGGGCGCGGCTGCGGGCGACCTGCGGCTACCCTCACTCGACGGTTTGCTGGCGCGAGCGGCAGTAGAGCCTTTGCCGGCGCAGACCATGGATCAGTTTCTCTCGCAGCGCTTTTCGCTCGACGCCGAGTCGATGCCGATCGCACCGCTCGCGTTGTTGGGCGACCGAGGCGATCCGGGCTCGGACTATGTGTTGCGCGCCGATCCAGTCCACCTAGCGCTAAACCGAGACCGCTTGATCCTGGCGGATGCTACGGCGTTTCCGCTGAGCCACGACGAGGCAACGCAGTTTGTCGGCACACTGAATCGGCATTTCACCGAGGCAGGCATCGCCTTCGAAGCGCCCCATCCTTCGCGTTGGTACGCTCGCACGCCGCTGTCACCCGAACTTGCCACCACGCCGATCTCCATCCTTCGCGGCAAGAGCATCGAGGTCGAGCAGTTCGCAGGTAAGGGCCGGCGTCGCTGGCAGACGATACAGACCGAAGCCCAAATGCTATTGCACGACCACGCCGTCAATCAGGCGCGCGAGGCGCGTGGCGAGTGGCCCATCAATAGCCTTTGGTTTTGGGGCGGCGGCAGACTGCCGGAGGTCGAGAAATCGCCGTACCGCTGCGTCGTGTCGGACAATCCGTGGCATCGTGGACTTGCGCGACACTTCGGAATGCGCGCCGCTTCGCTAGCGGACTGGCAAACGTTGGAACTCCGCCATCCGTACACGACCTTGATCGCTGTCGATACGCTCGATGCGCCGTTCGCCTACGGCGATGCCGCAGCTTGGCGCGAGATCCTTGCTGCCCTGGAGACGAACGTCTTCGGCCCCGCGCTCACGGCGCTGCGCAGCGGAGCTCTCGAACAAGTATCGCTCGTCTCGCTCACGCCGGAGCGGGCGTGGCGTGCGACGCTTCGACCCGGCCAGTCCCGGCAATTCTGGCGCCGGCGGAAGAGCTGGCGCGAGTTCGCCTAGCTAAGCCATGACCCGCTTCGTCGTAAGACCGTATTCGACGCAACATTGCTCGCATCTGATTGCCGCAGGCGTGCACCCGGTTCTCGCACGGGTGTATGCCGCACGCGGTGTGCAACGGCCCGAACAGCTCGAGACGAAACTCTCCAAGCTCGCCCCGCTTTCCCCTTTCAAGCGTC
The DNA here is from genome assembly GCA_964539965.1 of uncultured Burkholderiales bacterium. Taxonomy (GTDB): domain Bacteria; phylum Pseudomonadota; class Gammaproteobacteria; order Burkholderiales; family JALYOK01; genus CAZILI01. The sequence continues at coordinate 3,985 of CAZILI010000288.1, forward strand.
TACACGAGGCAGCCGCACTGCTCGCCGATGCCATCGCCAACCGGCAGCGGCTCTTGATCGTCGCGGACTACGACTGCGACGGCGCGACCGGTTGCGCGATCGGCGTGCGCGCGCTGCGCGCCATGGGAGCCGAGATCGACTACTTGGTGCCGAATCGTTTCGACTACGGCTACGGCCTCACCGCCGAGATCGTTCAGCTCGCCGCGACCCGCAAGCCCGATGTGATCATCACCGTCGACAACGGCATCGGCAGTGTGGAGGGCGTCGAAACCGCAAACCGGCTCGGTATCCGGGTAATCGTCACCGACCACCATCTGCCGGGTGCGGTTCTGCCCGACGCCGCTTGCATAGTCAATCCCAATCAGCCCGCTTGCGAGTTTCCCTCCAAACATCTCGCGGGTGTCGGCGTCATGTTCTACCTGCTGTCGGCGTTGCGGGCCGAACTGCGCGTGCGCGGCATGTTTTCGCAGCGAGCCGAGCCCAATCTCGCCGAGTTGCTCGATCTGGTGGCGTTGGGCACAGTGGCCGATGTCGTGCGCCTCGACGACAACAACCGCATCTTGGTCGAGCAGGGCTTGCGTCGAATCCGGGCCGGCCGGGGATGCCCG
>CAZILI010000288.1:4602-5551 GCA_964539965.1 uncultured Burkholderiales bacterium
TCCGCGCCGCGCTTCGACATTTGACTTGGGCTACGCGCTCGGTCCGCGCATCAACGCCGCCGGCCGCCTGGCCGAAATGTCCTTGGGCATACAGGCCTTGCTCGCCGAGGACGACGATGACGCACTCGCACTCGCAAGCCAACTGGATCGCCTCAACCGCGAGCGCAAAGATATCGAAGTCACCATGCAGGATGCCGCGCTGTCCGCGCTCGAGCGCGTCAGCGCGAGCGACAGCTATTCGCTATGCGTCTACGATCCGGCTTGGCATCAAGGTGTGATCGGCGTCTTGGCCTCGCGTCTGAAAGACCGGTTTCATCGCCCCACGATCGCCTTCGCCAGAGGCAACGCGGGCGAACTCAAAGGATCCGGGCGCGCCGGCGCCGCGTTTCACCTGCGCGACGCGCTCGACCGGCTGGACAAACAGGCGCCGGGCCTGTTGCTGAAATTCGGCGGCCACGCCGCCGCCGCCGGAGTGACTATCGCGGAACGCGAGTTCGCGAATTTCGGCGAGCGCTTCGAGGCGCTCGCACGCACCTTGCTGACCGAAGCCGACTTGGACCGCGTAGTCGAGACCGACGGCCCCCTCGCCGAAGCCGACATGACACTCGATCTGGCGCACCGCCTCGCCGGCGAGGTGTGGGGGCAAGGCTTTCCCGAACCCGTGTTCGGCAGCAGCTTTCGCGTGCTGGACCAGCGCCTGGTGGGCGAGCGCCACTCGCGCCTGCTGCTCGAGGGAAGCGGTAAGCGCTTCGAGGCGATGGCATTCTCGCATGTCGAGCCATTGCCCGAGCGCATTTTCGCCGCCTATCGTCTTCAGGTGAATGAGTATCAGGGCCTTCAATCGCTGCAACTTACGATCGAGCACGTCGAGGCACGCTAGCGGGTATACTTTTATGTTTTCCCATCCGAATGCCCATGGAAGCAGAGCAAATCAACGCAATTGCCAACC
>CAZILI010000289.1:0-1435 GCA_964539965.1 uncultured Burkholderiales bacterium
GCCTTGCTGCAGCAGATCGAGATAGCAGCGCGTGTCGCCGTCGGACAGCGACGGAATATTGCCGTCGGGACGGTGCACGTACAACGCGAACTCCAACGCTCGCTCGAGCAACCTATCCATGCGCGGCGGGACCGCCACCGAGTTCAGCCGCGCGAGGCGACGCACCGCCAAATAGTTCTTCAGCACCAGATGGTGGTAGTCGGTCGACAGCTCGCAGTGCACGCCGTCGGCGAGCAAGTCGCTTTCCATGTTGGCGACGATCTCGCGCAGCGAGAACTCCAGCCACGCGTCGGCGCGCGCGAACTCCGGAAACACGATGGCGGCGAGAAAGATGGCGTACAGTTCCAGCGTGCGATGGTTGCGCGCCGCGTGTAAGTGGCCGATCAGGTATTCGATCTGCTCGTGCAAGGAGGCCAGCATGCGGGCGTGAAACAACGGACACACCTCGCTGCGCGCGGCGTGGCTGACGAAGTAGTAGTAAGCGTAGATCCAGTTCTGCACGCGCCTGCCGGTCACGTCGGCGGCGATGAAGCCGGGCGGCGTTTGTTCGATCCAGGACGCGACTAGCTGCATCCACTTGTCGACGTAGCGGGGATCGCCGCTGTCGGCGAACGCCATGCCCAAGCCGACCGCGTAGTAGAACTTATGCAGCAGGATGTGCCACTCGAGGTCGGCACCAGGATTGCTCAGCCAGTCAAGCGGATCGGCTAACACGTAGGCTTCGCCGATGAACTCGAAGCGATTCTGCATGATCGCGTCGATCTTGGCGCGTTCGGTCTCTTGCGGATCGGCGATCGGAAAATAGTCAACGCCCCGGCGCGCCCGGAAGTGATCGAGCAGCGCTTGCGCCTCGAGCGAGTCAAACGGCGGCGAAAGCAGTCCCTGCGCCGCGTGGCGGGAAGCACTGTCGACCGCCTGCGTGCTCACGCCAATCCTTACCACGCCGCCGGCTGGCCGCGCATCGCGTGCAGGAACAAGTCGCGCAGCCGCGCCGTGGTCTTGTGAGAGTCGAAGCTCTCGCAGATGCGAGAGCGCGCCGCGCGTGCCAAGCGCGCGCGCAGTGTGGGCTCGCGCAACAGACGCTCGATGGCTGCCGCCAGAGCGAGCGAGTCGCGCTCGGGCACCAGCAAGCCCTCCACGCCGTGCTGCACCAATTCGGGAATGCCCGAGATCGGGGTGGACACGATCGCCACTCCGCTCGCCATGGCCTCGGCCAGCACGTTCGGAATCCCGTCTCGATCGCCGCTCTCGGTAATCAAGCACGGCAGGGCGAACAGGGTCGCTTGCCGGTACCAGGTGCGCAGTTCCTCTTGCGTGACGGCACCGTGCAACTCGATCGTGTCGGCCAGCCCGAGTCGCGCGATCAACTCGCGCAAGCGCGCCGACTCCTCGCCCGGCACGAAGATGATGGGATCGGCCAAAACCAGCGTCCCCT
>CAZILI010000289.1:1445-5530 GCA_964539965.1 uncultured Burkholderiales bacterium
CAACGAAACCGCACGCCGTCCGCCTTCAGCTTGGCGCACGCTTCGATTAAGTAGGCGAAGCCCTTTTTTTGTACAAGGCGCCCCACCGACAGAACCAAAGGCGGTTCTGGTTGGCTGGAGGATGTCGGCGGAGCGAAAAACTCGGTGTCCAGACCGTGATATACGGTATGAACAATCTTGGAATTCGGAAAGCGCTCACGCAAGTGCGCTTGGTTGGCGCCGGTGCAGGTCGTGACGAAGCTCGCGGCCGCGAGCTTGCGCTGCAGGAGGTCGCCCGGATTGAGTTCGCGCTCATAGATGTCCTTAGCGTGCGCGGTGAAGCTGAAGGCGATGCCGGTGAGCCGGCTCACGAACCAAGTGATGGTGGTGGCGCCGTGGCAGAAGTGACCGTGCAAATGCCGCACATTGCCGGCTTCAAGGACGGCCTGCGCAATCGCGCCGGCCTGCAGGAATTCCTTGAGGAACACTTTGCGCGGGCGGGCGAGCGCGCCGTCGCGATAGCGCCAGCACATAGTGAGCGCGCTCGCCAAGGTCTTTACGTAAGCGAGCGGCCGACGGCGCAGCAGACGGCCGTGAGCGGCGGCGAACTTGGGCAGATTGTCGGCGAGCCAGCGAAGCAGGCTCGTTGCGGACAGCGAGGTGGTGGCGGGCAAGTAGGCGAGCGGTGCGCGGATCCGATGCACGACATCGTGCACCTTGCCTTGGTCGCCGCGCTTCACCGAGAACAGGCGCAAGCGCAACCCCATCGTCTCCAACAGATAGATCTCGTTGGCGATGAAGGTCTCCGACAGGCGCGGAAAGCCTTTGATGATGTACGCGACTTCCCCGCTAACCATGCTGCCACGCCTGCGCGCCGCGCGCCGGGGCGCCGCGTAAGGTTTGCCGCGCCGCGCGCTCGAGCAGATCGCGCAGCATGAGCAAGTTGACGTCGTTGCAAAACGCGGCTTCGACCTTGCGTCGGGCGTTGTGCGCCAACCGCCGCGCCAGCGCCGGGTCTTCCAGCACGCGGCGCATGGCCTGCGCCAGCGCGTGCGCATCGTTCGCGGCCACGCTCAAGCCGGTCTGCTCGCGCACCACGACTTCGGGAATGCCGGAGACATCGGTAGACACGACCGGCACTCCGCTCGCCATGGCTTCCAGCAGGACGTTGGGGATGCCGTCGCGGTCGCCGTCCTCGGCGACCACGCAGGGCAGCACGAACAAGCGAGCCGCACGGTAGCGCTCGATCAGCGCCTCGTGCGCCATCTTGCCGCATAGCTCGACGCAGTCGTCCAGGTCGTACTGTGTGATCAAGCTCGCCAGGCGCTCGCGCTCTTCGCCGTAGCCGACGATCTCGCAGCGAAAGGCGAGCCCCGCACGATGCAGCGCCCGGCAGGCCTCGATCAGAATCGGGAATCCTTTCTTTGTACGCAGCCGGCCGACACTCAAGATGAGTGGCGGAACGTCTTTGCTCGCGTGCTCGTCGCAGCAAAAGCGGCGCAAGTCGACGCCGTGGTACATGCGGTGCACGCGCCCGCTGTCGTCGGCGATTCCGGCCAGGTGCGCGCGGTTGTATTCCGTGCAAGTGACGGTAAAACGCGCACCGCTCATCTTGCGCTTGAGCGAGGCCGGCTCCGACAAGTAGATATCCTTGGCGTGAGCCGAGATGCTGTAGCCCACTCCGGTCAGGCGCTGCAATATCTCCGCCACCGCCGTGGGCTCGCTGATGAAGTGTGTATGCAGATGCGTGATACCCGCGCGACCCAGCGGCCCGGCCATGCAGACTGCTTGCGAGAAGCATCGCGCCGCGCCGGCGCGCTGGCGCACGAGGGCGAAGGCGAGTGCGCGCAGGTAGGTGAGCGGGCGACGCAGGGCGAGCGTCAAGTGGGCGAGCCAACGCCGGCCCAATCCCGCCGGCGGATAGTCGACCCGCGCACGCACACTCGCGTTGGCCGCGTGCTGCAGGTCCTCGGCCGGTCGGTTGAGCGAGAAGATGTGCAGCGGCACGCCCAGGCGCTCCAGGCCCAGGATCTCTTCCAGGACAAAGGTCTCCGACAGCTTCGGAAAGGTCTTCAGCAGCAGACCCACGCGCGTCTGGCTCACGACAGCGCTCGCTGGCTGAGGGCGGTGTCCACTTGCACTTCGTCGGCGTACACCAAGGCGTGCACCGCCTCGGCGATGCGATCCAGGCCGTCGAGGTCGACCTGATACAAGCCGCGCGCGTGCACGTTGGAGCGGGCCAGTTCTTCGCGCACCACCTCGTACAGCCGCGCGGGTGTCGACTCCTCGGGATGCAGGCACCGAAAGATGCCCAACTTGGCCATGCGCTCGGCGCGTATCCATTGCTCCTGCACCGGAGCCACGCGCGGCACCAAGACGGCGCGCTTCTTCAAGGTCAGCAGTTCGCACGTCGTGTTGTAGCCGCTCATGGACACGACCAGGTCGGCGGCGTCCATGTAGCTCATCATGTCGTCGGTAAAGTCCTTCACCAGCACGTCGCGCCGTGCCTGCGCCGCCTGCAGCACGCGCGCGCGCTCGGCTTCGCGCATCTCCGGGCCGCAGATGAGCAAACTCTTGTGCGCTTGTTGTTGCGCGGGAAGCCCTGCCAAGTAGGACGAGACTAGGCGATAGCCGTCCTCGCCCCCGCCCACGGTGACCAGCACCAAGGGCTCGCTGCCCACGCCCAATTGCTCGCGCATGCTATGGCGGGACACGCGACCGGGCTCGCGTCGCAGGTAGCCGCAGAAGCGCACTTTGGCGCGCGTGCGCTCGGGGAATTCGTACTCGCGCGTCAGATCGAAAATCTCCGGCGAGCCGACCACCATCACCTCGTCGTAGAAGCTTTCGATCGCTTCGAAGTAGCCGTTCTTGCGCCATACCGGGGTGGTCGCCTCGGGGCTATCGAGGATGTCGCGCAACAACAGCACCAGCTTCGGGCGCTTCATGCGCCGCTGAAGCAACTGCAAGGCCGGCGCGAGTTCGTTGCCTACGCCGAACGGCTTCTTGTCCACCAGCACGAGATCGGGCCCGAAGTCCAGGGTCGCGCTCAGCAACATGTTGGCACGCAGCCGCATCATGTCGTCGTAATCGAGCTGCAAGAACTTGGTGTCGTAGCCGCCCCGATGCGTGCGGCGCAGGCAAGGCAGCTTGATATAGTCCACGCGCGGCGGGATGCGAAACGCGTGCAGCATGGGAGAACCCGAGACGACCAGAATCGAGGCGTGCGGATCGCGCGCGACCAAGTGACGAGAGATCTCCAGCATGCGGCGGATATTTCCCAGGCCGAAAGTGTCGTGCGAATACACGAGGATGCGCTTCACTGCTGGCTCCCTGAAGGAATGCATTCAGCCTGGATTTATCGCCGTCGGAAGGGGGCAATCGCCCGCCGCACGAGTTGTTGTTGTGGCTCGTTTTGATTCTCGTCGCCGGCGGTATCGGTATCGCAACCGACGTGCCAGCGACCGAGCTTTTTTCCAAAGAGGGAAAATTTCCCACAATTACCGGCAATTATGACAATCGCGTGACGGGCCGCGACAGCCCGGGTGGGTGCAACGTGCGGGGGAAATCCCCCAGTCTCACCCAAATGTGGGGGAAAAGACGGGGCGGGATCGAGTCGGAGACGCGACCTATACTACATACCGTACTGCTCTACAGAGCGCATCTGGATGCGCTCTTCATGCCTATACCCCTGTGATAGCCCTAGCCGGCCGCCGCACTAGTCGTGCGAGTCGCCTCGCCCGTCGACCTCGCGCCGGCGCGATAGCCGCTTGTTGAGGGCTTGCCGTGACAGACCGAGCAGTCCGGCGGCGACTCCCTGGTTGCCGTCGGCGCGGCGCAGCGCCTCGGTGATCAACACCTCCTCGGCTTGGTCGAGAGTGGGTAGTTGATCGGGAAAGCAATCCAAGACGGTGGCGGGTGTGGCGACCTGCGGCGATGCCGTCTCGTCGAACGGCGGCTTGCCGGACATCGCCTCGCGAAAGCTCTGCAGCGACAGCATCCCGCCCGTGTGGCGCGCCAGCTCATCGAACACCCTCGCCTCCAGCTCGCGCACGTTGCCGGGCAAGCTGTAGGCGCGCAGCATATGGTACAGCGCGCGCGGCACGGTC
>CAZILI010000290.1:0-4396 GCA_964539965.1 uncultured Burkholderiales bacterium
GAGGATCGAGCCGCAGACGAGGCAGGCGAACTCGCTGATGCGCGCGTTGCGCCGGCGCCGTTGCTCACGCGCGCACTGCTGCCGAGCGCGCTCGATGCGCAAGGCTACCGCAGTCTCATGGATTGTCCGTATCAGTACTTCGCACGCTACGCGCTGGGCCTGCGCGAGCGCGACGAGGTGAGCGAAACGGTCGAGAAGAAGGACTACGGCGTGGTCGTGCACGGCGTGCTGCATGCCTTTCACGAGCGCTATCCGAGCGTGTCCGAACATGCAACGCACACGCTCGAGTCGGCGTTGCGCGCCCTCGGTGAGCAAGCGTTCCACGAGTCGGTCGAACTGGACTACCAGTCGCACGCGTGGCGCTTGCGCTGGGAGGCGAAGATCGCGCCGTACTTGCAATGGCAGCGGCAGCGCGAGCAGGACGGTTGGCGCTGGCGTGCGGGCGAGCTTTCGCTCAACGTGACGCTCGATCTGGACGGGGAGCGGCAGCTACGGCTGCACGGGCGCATCGACCGGATCGACACGCGCGCGCACGACGGCGCGCAAGCGGTGATCGACTACAAGACCGGCCGCGAAGATCGCATCCGGCACAGCGTGGACCCGCCGGGCGAGGATACGCAACTGCCGTTTTACGGGTTGCTGCTGGAGGGTGCGGCCGTGGCGGCGGGCTACCTCGCCTTGGACGTCGAGCCGATGAAGGAAATCGCTTCGCAAGCGGCGTTCGACGACTTGGTGCGTGCCAACCGCGAGCGCATCCGCGCGCTGTTTCTCGATATGGCGCAGGGCTCCCCGTTGCCCGCACAGGGGCGCGCCGCGGTGTGCCGCTATTGCAAGGTGCAAGGCCTGTGCCGCAAGCCGCACTGGGAGGACGCGTGAATCCGGCGATCACCGCGGCGCTCGAGCCCGGCCGAAACGTGGTGGTGGAAGCCTCGGCCGGCAGCGGCAAGACCTGGCTGCTGGTGGCGCGCATTGTTCGCCTGCTGCTCGCCGGCGCCGAGCCGGGCGAGATTCTGGCAATCACTTTTACCCGCAAAGCGGCGCAGGAGATGAGCCAGCGCTTGCGCGACTGGTTGACTATGTTGGCGAGCGAGGGCCAGGCGCGCGCCTTCTTGCAAGGCATCGGCATCAGCGAGCCGGATGCGCTCTCGCAACGCGCCCGCGCCTTGCACGAGGCGGTGCTGCTGGCCGATCCCGGCATTACTATCACGACGTTCCACGGCTGGTTTGCGCAACTGCTGCGCAGCGCACCGCTGGACTCCGGCTTGCCGCGCACCGCGGCTTTGATCGAAGACTTGAGCGCGATTCGGGACGAGGCGTGGCTCACTTTCGTCGATCAGCTGCGCGGCGAGCCCGACGGAGCGAGCGCCCGCTTGCTGGACAAGCTGTTTCGCGACTACGGTTTGGACAACACGCGCAGAGTGCTGGACAGTTTCTTGCAGAAGCGGGTGGAGTGGGCGATGTACACGGGCGGCGAGCGCGAGCCTGTCGCGTTTGCGCTGCGCCAACTCGCCTCGCAGTTGGGCGTGCAGCCGGGCGGCGACCCGCTGGCCGAATTTTTTGCGCGCGCCGAAGTGAGCGTCAAGCTGGATGAATACGCCGCGCTGTTGGCGCGTATCGACCGTGCGCAGACCTTGCTCGATGCGCTGGCGCGAGTTGGTGTGCAGGATCGCTTCGCCGGGCTGCTGCCGCTGTTCTTCACCAAGAAGGGCGAACGCCGCGTACTCACCGTGCCCAAGTCCGAGTCGCGCCTGGCGGCGGCGGAGAGGGTGCGTTTGGCCGAATTGCACGAGGCGCTCTTCAGCCTGCTGCGCGCGCAGCGCGAGGTCCTGCGCGAGCACGAGGTGTATGCCTTCAACGAGGCTGCGCTGACCTGCGGTGCGGCCCTGCTCGAGGCGTACGACGGCGTCAAGCGCACGCGCAACGTGATCGACTTCGGCGATGTGGAAGTCGCCGCCCACAGGCTGCTTACCCATTCGGCGCATGCCGAGTTCTTGCAAAGCAAGCTCGACGCGCGCTACGCGCACGTGCTGGTCGACGAGTTCCAGGATACCAATCCACTGCAGTGGCTCACCTTGCGCGCCTGGCTGGAAGCGGCCAGCGCGGCAGGGGAGCGCCCCAGCGTGTTCATAGTGGGCGACCCGAAGCAGTCCATCTATCGCTTTCGCCGCGCCGACGCGCGGCTGTTCGCCGAGGCGCGGCGCTTCGTCGAGCAGCAGTACGCGGCGCAGAGCGTCGAGCTGACCTTGTCACGCCGCAGCGCGCCCGCGATTATCGACGCGGTGAACCGCACGTTCCTTGCGGAGGTACCCGGCTATGCCTTCACCGCGCACAGCACCGACGAGGAGTCGCTAGCGGGCGCGGTGTATGTGGTGCCGCTTCCCGCTGCGCCCGCCGCGCCGGCGCCGAGCGCGGCGCGCGCCGGCTTGCGCGATCCGCTCGCCGAGCCGCGCTTGGATCCGGACGACCGGCGCCGCGAGTTGGAAGCGCAAGAAGTCGCGCGCTGCATCGCCACGCTGGTGGGCAGGGCGACCATACGCGAGCGGGGCAAGGCGCCGCGGCGGGCCGAGTATGGCGACGTCATGTTGCTGACCCGCACGCGCACCCATCTGCCGGTGTACGAGACGGCGCTGAAGCGGGCGCACATTCCGTTCGTGACGGCGCGGCTGGGCGGCTTACTGGACACGTTGGAGGCGCGCGACTTAGAGGCGCTGCTGCGCTTTCTCGCTACCCCGTTCGACGACTTGGCGCTCGCTCATGCGCTCAAGAGTCCGCTGTTCGCCTGCTCGGACGCCGATCTCGGCGCGCTCGCCGTGTGCGACGGCGTCACCTGGTGGGATCGGCTGCGGTCGGCGCGCCAGGCGAGTGCCGCGCTGGGCCGCGCGGCGCGCTTGCTGGAAGGTTGGCTGGCGCTCGCCGATCAACTGCCGGTGCACGACCTGCTCGATCGCGTGTTTGCTCAAGCCGACGTGCTGGCGCGCTACGCCGCCGCGGTGCCGGCGGCGCTGGGGCGCTCGGTGCGCGGCAACCTGCTCGCCGTGCTGGAGCTGGCGCTGAAACTCGACAGCGGGCGCTATCCGAGTCTGCCGCGTTTCCTGAGCGAGCTGCGGCGGTTGACGCGCGTGCCCGACGAAGAAGCGCCCGACGAGGGCAGCCTCGACGAGAGCGGCAATGCCGTGCGCATCCTCACCTTGCACGGCGCCAAGGGGCTGGAGGCGCCGATCGTCTGGCTGCTCGATGCGACACGCACAGGCGAGCGGGCGCCGAGCTACGATGTGCTGGTCGATTGGCCGCCCGAAGCGGAACGGCCGCGGCATTTTTCGCTGTTCACCACCAAGGGCGAGCGCGGCCGCGCGCGCGAGGCGCTGTTCGCCACCGAGGCGGAATACGCCGCGACCGAAAATCTGAACCTTCTGTATGTCGGCATGACGCGGGCGCGACAGTATCTCTTCGTGAGCGGCAATGAAGCCGACGGCAACGTCATGACTTGGTATCGGCGCGTGGCCGAACGCGCGGTCAATGCGTGGCCGCTCGCCGCTGGCGAGAGCGAGGCGCCCGTTGCGGCAGCCGAGCCCGTGCCGGCAAGACGCTCGCTGCCGGTGATCCCGGTCGGTGAGCGCCGTGAGCAAGCGAGTGAAGCGGCGCGCTTCGGCATCGAGCTGCACGCGGCGTTGGAGCGCCAGACGCGCAGCCTGCCCGATACGCGGCAACAATCGCTGCCGCTCGACGCCGATACGCGCTCGGCGGCGGAGGCGCGCGCGAGCGCGATGTTGCGATCGCGCGCGGTGCAGCGCTTTTTCGATTCTTCGCGCGTGCTCGCGGCGTACAATGAGTTGCCGATCGTGCTCGGCGACGGCAGCCTGCGCCGCGTCGATCGCTTGGTGGAGTTTGCCGACGAGGTGTGGGTACTCGACTACAAGAGCGCGAGCCGAGCGGAATTGCTCGCCGACCTCGCACAGTTGGCCGCCTACCGGGCGCAACTCGCACAATACGCGGCCGCCGTGCGAACCGTGTTCGGCGGCAAGCGCGTGTGCACCGCCCTGGTGTGTGGCGATGGCGAGTTGCTCGAGGTCTAGGGGTATATTGCCAAAGCCCGCATCCGGATGCGATCGATAGCTCTCTACCAGTAGGAGTAAGGGTGGCGGTGGATCCCTCCAAGCCGATCAAGGGTCGCGGCGCGTCGGTCAATCCGGACGGCCGCTTCGAGGCCTGGTCGCGCGAGCGCTACGACGACGGCTGGGACGATGCCGAAGCGCACGCGCCACGCCCGAAGACCGAAGTGCACAAGCTCAGCGCGCGCTCTATCATCAGCCGCAACGATTCACCCGACGTTCCGTTCACCCAATCGGTCAATCCCTATCAAGGCTGCGAACACGGTTGTATCTATTGTTACGCACGC
>CAZILI010000290.1:4406-5527 GCA_964539965.1 uncultured Burkholderiales bacterium
ACGGCTACTATGGGTTGTCGGCGGGGCTGGACTTCGAGACCAAGCTGTTCGCCAAGGTTAACGCCGCCGAGTTGCTGCGCGACGAACTGTCGCGACCGGGATACCGTTGCGAGCTGATCGCGCTGGGCGCCAACACCGATCCGTATCAGCCGATCGAGCGTGAATTGGAGCTGACGCGCGGCGTGCTGCGGGTTCTGGCCGAGTTCAAGCATCCGGTCGGCATCGTCACCAAGTCGGCCACGATCGAGCGCGATCTGGATCTGCTGGCGCCGATGGCGCGCGAAGGGCTGGCGTACGCCTTCGTCTCGGTCACGACTCTGGATCACGACGTGGCGCGGCAGCTCGAGCCGCGCGCCGCAGCACCCCGGCGGCGTATCGAGGCGATACGCAAGTTGAGCGAAGCCGGCGTGCCGACCGGTGTGTTGGTGGCGCCGGTGGTGCCGTTTCTGACCGATCCGCAGATCGAGGCGGTGCTCGAAGCGGCGCATGCGGCCGGCGCGCGCAGCGCCGGCTACGTGTTGTTGCGGCTGCCGCTCGAGGTGAAGGATTTGTTCAAGGACTGGCTGGCGAAACGCTTTCCTCTCAAGGCCGATCACGTCATGAGCCTGGTGCGGCAGACGCGCGAGGGCAAGGAAAACGATCCGAACTTCGGCAGCCGCATGCGCGGCGCCGGCCTGTTCGCCGAGATGATACGCAAGCGCTTCGAAGTGGCGTGCAAGCGCATCGGCTTCGAGGGCGGGCGAGCGGTCACGCTCGACAGCAGCAAGTTCCGCGTGCCGAGTCGAGACGGACAATTGACTCTGTTCTAAGGAACCTCTGAGTAAGTCCTACATGGCCGCATCTGCGCTGTTGCGCGCCTTGCCAATATTCTCGATATTGGCTGCGGCGGCACGCGGACGGCGGAGCAGGACTCCATCGGCTTGCCGATGGATGCGACCCGGTAGCGGGCCAGAGGGCGCGGCTACATCGCGTGCGCCGTGCGCTTTCGCGGTCGCATCCCCAGCCAAGCTGGGGCGGCCGGCGAGGGTGGAGCAGGGGCCCCAGGGCACTTCGCTGGGGATGCGAGCGGAGACGGACGCAAGGGGCCGCCGGCCGCTTATGGCCGCCTGCGCGGTCAGATC